>WJJW01000262.1 GCA_014729455.1 Candidatus Eiseniibacteriota bacterium | reverse complement strand
GCGCAGAACCCCGACACGTTCTTCCAGGCCCGTGAGGCGTGCAACCCGTTCTACGACGCCTGCGCCGGACACGTGAAGGAGACCTTCGAGCAGTTCGCCGAGCTGACCGGACGCCGGTACGACCTGTTCGACTACGTCGGGGATCCCGAGGCGGAGCGGGTCGTCGTGATGATGGGGGCCGGCGCCGAGACGGCCCACGAGACGGTCGAGTGGATGCAGGCGCAGGGCGAGAAGGTCGGGCTGGTCAAGGTCCGGCTCTACCGGCCGTTCTCGATGCCCGACTTCATCCAGGCGCTGCCGAAGACGACGAAGAAGATCGCGATCCTCGATCGCACGAAGGAGCCGGGCGCGCTCTGCGAGCCGCTGCACCTCGACGTGCTCGCCGCCCTCGACGAGGCGCGGGAGCAGGGGATCTCCTCCTTCGCGGCCGATCCGGACGTCGTGGGCGGGCGCTACGGTCTCTCTTCCAATGAGTTCACCCCGTCGATGGTCAAGGCGGTCTTCGACAACCTCGACGCGGAGAAGCCGAAGAACCACTTCACGATCGGCATCTACGACGACGTGACGAACCGCTCGCTCCCGTTCGACGAGTCGTTCGACATCGAGCCGGACGACGTGGTCCGCGGGGTCTTCTTCGGCCTCGGCTCCGACGGGACCGTCGGAGCGAACAAGAACTCGGTGAAGATCATCGGGGAGGAGACGCCGAACAACGCGCAAGGCTACTTCGTCTACGACTCGAAGAAGGCCGGCGCGATCACGATCTCCCATCTCCGCTTCGGTCCGCGGCCGATCCGGTCGACCTACCTGATCAAGAAGGCCTCGTTCGTCGCCTGCCACCAGTTCGTCTTCCTCGATCGCTACGAGATGGTGGAGGTCGCGCTGCCCGGCGGCGTGTTCCTGCTGAACTCGCCGTACGGTCCCGACGAGGTCTGGGACAAGCTGCCGCGCGAGGTGCAGCAGGGGATCGTCGAGAAGAAGCTGAAGTTCTACGTGATCGACGCGCTCAAGGTCGCGGAGGCGACCGGGATGGGCACGCGGATCAACACGATCATGCAGACCTGCTTCTTCGCGATCTCCGGAGTCCTGCCGCGCGAGGAGGCGATCGAGAAGATCAAGGACATGATCCGCGAGACCTACGAGAAGAAGGGGGAGGAGGTCGTCCAGCGCAATTTCGAGGCGGTCGACCAGACGCTCGCGAACCTCTTCGAGGTCTCGTATCCGCAGGAAGCGACCGCGCAGGCCGGACGGCCGCCGGTCGTCTCCCCGGAGGCGCCCGACTTCGTCCAGCAGGTCACCGCGGAGATGATCGCCTACCACGGCGACGCGATGCCGGTCAGCGCGTTCCCGCCGGACGGGACCTGGCCGGTCGGGACCTGCCAGTGGGAGAAGCGGAACATCGCCAACGAGATCCCGGTCTGGGATCCGGACGTCTGCATCCAGTGCAACAAGTGCGCGCTGGTCTGCCCGCACGCGACGATCCGGCCGAAGGTCTACGACCCCGCGCTCGTCGAGAACGGCAAGGCTCCGGAGACCTTCAAGTGGACCGACTCGAACACGAAGGAGTTCAAGGGGCTCGCCTACACGCTGCAGGTCGCCCCGGAGGATTGCACCGGCTGCAAGCTCTGCGTCGTCGTCTGCCCGGCGAAGAACAAGGCCGAGCCGAGCCGCAAGGCGATCAACATGGAGCAGCAGCGCCCGCTCCGGGAGCAGGAAAGCGAGAACTACGCCTTCTTCCTCGATCTGCCCGAGATCGATCGCTCGCGGGTGAAGACCGACGTGAAGGGGTCGCAGCTCTTCGTGCCCCTCTTCGAGTACTCCGGCGCCTGCGCCGGCTGCGGCGAGACGCCGTACGTCAAGCTCCTGACCCAGCTCTTCGGGGATCGGGCGCTGATCAGCAACGCCACCGGCTGCTCGTCGATCTACGGCGGGAACCTGCCGACGACCCCGTACACCACCGATCGCCAGGGGAGGGGGCCGGCCTGGTCGAACTCCCTCTTCGAGGACAACGGGGAGTTCGGGTTCGGGTTCCGGCTGGCGGTCGACGCCCACGCCCGCCAGGCGACCGACCTGCTGCGCGGGATGGGCGGAGAGATCGGCGACGATCTCGTCGGCGCCCTGCTGAACGCCGACCAGAGCGACGAGCAAGGGATCGCCGCGCAGAGGGAGCGCGTGACCGCCCTCCGCGAGGTCCTCTCGAAGAACCGCTCCGAGAAGGCGCGGCGGCTCGAGCTTCTGGCCGACTACCTCGTCAAGAAGAGCGTCTGGCTCCTCGGCGGGGACGGCTGGGCGTACGACATCGGCTTCGGAGGGCTCGATCACGTGATGGCGATGGGCCGGGACGTCAACATCCTCGTGCTCGACACCGAGGTCTACTCGAACACGGGCGGCCAGCAATCGAAGGCGACCCCGATGGGGGCGGCGGCGAAGTTCGCGATGGCGGGCAAGACGGGCGCGAAGAAGGATCTCGGGATGATGGCGATGAGCTACGGGAACGTCTACGTCGCGCGGGTCGCCTTCGGGTCGAAGGACACCCAGACCGTGCAGGCGTTCAAGGAAGCGGAGTCGTATTCGGGCACGTCGCTCATCATCGCCTACAGCCACTGCATCGCGCACGGCTACGATCTCATGAACGGCTGCAACCAGCAGAAGCTCGCTGTCGACTCCGGGCTCTGGCCGCTCTACCGCTTCGATCCGCGGCGGCTCGTGCTCGGGGAGCCTCCGTTGAAGCTCGATTCGGGCAAGCCGAAGGTGGCGGTCGAGACGTACACGCGCAACGAGACCCGCTTCCGGATGGTGGAGAAGCTCGACAAGAAGCGCTTCGCGCACCTTCTCGAGGAGGCGCAGCGCTCCGCCACGCAGCGGTTCGCGGTCTACCAGCAGCTCGCCGGCTTGACGGTTCCGGTGGTCGGAAACGGCGACGGCGATTCCAACACGGACGAGTAGGGGGAAGGCAATGGATCTAACGACCAAGTACCTCGGATTCGAGCTTCCGCATCCGCTCATGCCGGGCGCCTCACCGCTGGTGGACGATCTCGACACCGTCCGGCGCCTGGAGGATGCGGGGGCGGCCGCGATCGTGATGCACTCCCTCTTCGAGGAGCAGATCGTCAGCGAGCAGATGGCGACCCACCAGGCGATCGACGGGACGTCGAACGCCTGGGCGGAGGCGATGAGCTACTTTCCGGAACAGGACGACTATCGGCTCGGGCCGGAGGAGTACCTCGAGCAGCTCCGCAAGATCAAGGAGATCGTCTCCGTTCCGGTCATCGCGTCGTTGAACGGAACGACGCTCGGCGGTTGGCTCGACTATGCGAAGCAGATGGAGCAGGCGGGGGCCGACGCCCTGGAGCTGAACGTCTACTCGCTCGCCACCGATCCCGCCGTGACCGGTCCGCAGATCGAGCAGAACACGCTCGAGATGGTCCGGGCGGTGAAGAAGGGAGTCGAGGTTCCCGTCGCGGTCAAGCTGTCTCCGTTCTATTCGTCGCTGTCGCACTTCGCCCAGCAGCTCGACGAGGCAGGAGTGGACGGGATCGTGCTCTTCAATCGCTTCTACCAGCCCGACATCGACATCGAGGAGCTCGAGGTCGAGCGGACCCTCCAGCTCTCGACCTCCTCGGAGCTGCTGCTGCGGCTCCGCTGGCTGGCGATCCTCTCGGGGAACGTGAAGGCCTCCCTCGCGCTGACCGGAGGGGTCCACACCGAGGTCGACGCGATCAAGGCGGTGATGACCGGCGCGCACGCGGTGCAGGTCGTCTCGACGCTGCTGCAGAACGGTCCGGAGCGGCTGCAGATCATGCGGGAGGCGATGGCCGCCTGGCTGGAAGAGCACGAGTACCAGTCGCTGCAGCAGATGCAGGGGAGCATGAACCTCTCGCGCAGTCCCGATCCCAAGGCGTTCGAGAGGGCCAACTACATGCACATCCTGGCGAGCTGGAACCGGTAGGAGGACCGCTCGATCCCCGGATCGGGCGGACCGGCGGCATGCAGATCGTCCGGGTCGACGCGGAGGGGGCGGATCTCGAGGAGGTCCGCCTCCTTCTGCACGAGTACCAAGGGCTGGTCCGCCGGCATCATCCGGGCGCCGACTTCGCCGCGGAGATCGCCGGCCTGCCCGGCGAGTACGCCCCCCCGACCGGGCGGATCCTGCTGGCCCGGGAGGGGGACCGGCGCGCGGCCGGCTGCGTCGTCCTCCGGCCGTCGAACGGCGGCGCCTGCGAGATGCGCCGGATGTACGTTCCCGCCGATCTGCGCGGGCGCGGGATCGGACGATCCCTGGCGGTCCGG
>WJJW01000261.1 GCA_014729455.1 Candidatus Eiseniibacteriota bacterium | reverse complement strand
TGGCGATCCTCGATCGCTTCGAGGATTTCACCCGCGGAGTCGTCGATTTGGAGCACGTCGCGTTCTTCGCGGCGGGAACGTTCCTGATGCTCGCGCTGGCGTTGCGGGCCCTCGACCTGTTCCGCTGGAGAGGGGCGTGAACGGAGGGGGCCGCCTGCTTCCTTTGCTCCTGGTCGCCCTGTTCCTCGGCGCCCTGGCGGGAGCGCTGGCCTCGCTCGCCGGTCCGGACGCCTACCTTCCCCGCCTGCTCGGCCTGGGGGCGATCGTCAGCTTCGCGGCGTTCCTCTACCGGGCGAGGCGGGAGATCGGCTTCCTCTTCGTTCGCGCCCGCCGGGTCTCCGAGCCTGGGCCCGCGATCACGTGGTTGCTCGCCGCGGCGGTGTTCGGGGTGGGGGCGCTCGTGCTCGCGCGCGCCCCCGTGCGGATGGACTGGACCGAGCGGGGACTGAACCGGCTCAGCGAGGCGAGCCGGGCGGTCCTCGAGGCGAACGACGCGCCGATCGAGCTGATCGGCGTCTTCCGCGAGGACGATCCGCGACGGGCGAGGGCGTTCGACGTGCTGGAGACGTACCGGAAGAGCGCGGGGCGGATCCGGGTCGAGATGGTCGATCCGGATCGGCGGCCGGACCGGGCCCGTCAGCTCGGCTTGAACCGGTCCGCGGTCGTTCTGGTTCGATCGGGCGGGGTCGTCGAGGAGGCCCTGGAGCTGACCGAGGCGTCGATCAGCCAGGCGATCTTGCGCGCGGAGAATCCCCGTCGGCTGCGGATCGCGTTCGTCACCGGTCACGGGGAGCGCCGTTTGAGTGCGAGCGGCCGAGGGGGACTGGCCCCGCTCGCCGCCTCGCTGCGGGAGGTGGGGTACGAGCCGGCGGAGGTCTCGCTGCTGGAAGCGCCGATCGGGGAGGAGACGGCGGTCCTGGCGCTGATCGGCCCGCGGAGAGAGCTGCTGCCGGCGGAGATCACCCGTCTCCGCGAGCATCTCGACGGGGGCGGACGGCTCCTTCTCTGCCTGGAGCCGGGGGCCGACGCGGGGCTCGGCGAGCTTCTCCGGGGCAGCGGCGTGATCCTCGACTCCCTGGAGGTGTTCGACGAGAGCCCCGCGACGCGCGGGCTCGGCTTCGGTCCCCGCGTCGTCGTGGCGTCGGACTACGCGGACCATCCGATCCTGCGAGGCGGGATGGGCTATACCGTCTTCCCGGGGGTCCGGAGGATCGGGCTGGCCGAGGAGATGATCTGGGGGGTGAACGCCGAGCCCCTGATCCGGACCGGCCCGCGCGCCCGGCTCGTCGGCCTGGAGGAGGAGCCCGGCGAAACCGCCGCCGAGGCGCGCGTGCGCTCGATCGCCGTCGTGCAGGAGTGGGAGGTGACCGGAACGGGCGAAGCGCGACCCGGCGAGCCGGTCCCGGAGAAGCCGTTCGCCCGGCTCGTGGTCGTCGGGGATTCCGATTGGCTCTCCGGAGGCGGGATCGAGCTGTTCTCCAACCGCGATCTCGCGACGCGGTCGTTCCACTGGCTGGCGCGGCGCGAGTTTCTGCTTCGGGTCCCGCCCCTGGACCGCTCCGGAACCCCGATCCGGATCGGCCTGGGGGGGCTGCGCACGCTCAGCTACCTTCTCGGCGGGGCGGTCCCGCTGGTCCTGCTCGGGGTCGGAATCTGGCTCTGGGCGAGAAGGCGCTGACGTGGCGCGACGCGGGCCGAGCGCCGCGCAGGCGATTCTGATCGTCGCCCTTCTCGGGGTGCTGTTCGTCTGGTACCGGATCGCACGCAACGGCGGACCGGCCGAGCCGGGAAGCGAGGGGATCGTTCCCCCGTTGCCCGAGGAGGAGATCGAGGAGATCCTCTTCGAGCGAGGAGAGGAGCGGATCCGCGTTGTTCGCGAGACCGACGGTTTCTGGATCGTCGAGCCGTACCGCGACCGGGCCGACGAGCGGTTCCTGCGCTCGTCGCTCCGCGTCGCCGCGACGCTCGAGCCCGAGCGGATCCTCCCCGACACCGCCGGAGCGCAGTTCGGACTGGATCCGCCGGCGGCGGCCTGGACCGCAGCCTGGAGTGGGGGACGGTTCCGGGTCGTTTTGGGCGATACCGTTCCGGCGGGGGGCGGACGGTACGGAAGGCCCGGCGGCGCGCGGAGGATCTGGATCCTCGATCCGTTCCTGGTCCGCCGGTTCCTGGCGCCACCGACCCACGAGATCCATAGCCCGGTCCCCGCGCCGATCGGCCACGGTCGGGTCGACACGCTTCGCATCGCGACGCGCGAGGAGGAGATCACGCTCACGCGACGCCCCGGCGGGGAGTGGACGATCCTCCATCCGTTCCGCTTCGATGCAGAGGCGCGCACGGTGCAACGCGCGGTCAACGACCTCCGCCGGGAGACGATCACCGCGTACCTGGGTCCTCTCGACTCCGTCGACCTGCCGGCGCACGGTCTCGATCCTCCACGCGCGACCTGGCAGCTGATCCAGGGAGGGCGCCGGCCGGAGGTCGTCATCGGGCATCCCACCCCCGATGAGCGGAGCGTGCACGTCATCCCCGCCGGTAGGGAGGTCGTCGCGCTGATCCCGAGCGAGTCCTTCCGGATCTTCGTCGACGGGCTCGAGCGGTTGCGCGATCCCCGCCTCTTCCTGCTTCCGGCCGATTCCGTCCGGACCGTCGAGGTCCGGGCCGGAGCGGACCGGCGCCGGTTCGCCCGGGCCGAAGCCGGAGGATGGGTGGAGATCGCCGCGGATGGAGAGGAGCGCCCGCTGCGGTCCGACGCGCTGGAGACCGCTGTGCGGAACCTGGTCGCACTGCGTGCGGTCTCCTATCCGGAGGCGCGGTCCGGATCCGCGTTTCCGGAGGCGATGCGGATCCGGCTGCTTCTCCGGGATGGCTCCAGGGACAGCCTGCAGCTTGCGCGGCCCCAAGGGGATGCGCTGCTCGCCCGGGCTCCGCGCCAGCCGGGATGGGTCCGTTTGCCCGCCGCGGTCCACCGGACCTGGCGGCTCTGGCTCGACCGGCCGCTCCGGCCGTGACGGCGGGGTGCGATCCGGCACGGTCGATGAGCCGAATTTCCCTCAAACCTTCGGGGCGACCACCCGACGGGAAAGGAGAACCTCCCCGAGTGGGGAGAAGGAGGGATCTAACGTGCAGAACAAGAAGCAATGGTTCGTGAAGATGGTCCACCCGAAGCAGATCGCGGCGAAGAAGTTCCCGGGCTGTGCGACGCCTCAGTCCGTTCAGAACTTCTGCACCCGGTACAACATCAACCGCTTCTGGTGGAAACCGCCGGAGGGAAGCAAGAAGATGCTGATGGTCGACTTCGACAACTTCTGGAACTCGTACCAGAAGGTCTACGGCGATCAGTGGTCGCAGTGGAACAACCCTTCCCGCCGCACGACGGGGACGCGCTCCACGACCTCCTCGCGGAGCGGCTCGACGAACCCGCGCACGCGGAACTACCGGACGACGCAGCGAACCTACTCGCGTAAGTCGAACACGCGCCGCGCCGCCTGAGGGCGGTCCCGCGAACCGATCGAACGGCTCCCGGCTCTGGCGGGGAGCCGTTCGACTTGACCCCGCCGGGGACCGGATCTACTCTGGCGCCACGATGGCGCCGCCTCCTCCCTCGAAGCCGGATGCCGTCCTCGCCCTCACCACGATCGGCGGGCTCGAGGACGGGCGGTCCCTCGCCCGGGGACTGGTCGAGTCGCGTCTGGTCGCATGCGTGAACCTATTGCCCGACCTGACCTCGATCTACCGCTGGCGGGGCGGCATCGAAGAGGAAGCGGAGATCCTCCTGTTGATCAAGACGACCCGGGACCGGCTGCCGGAGATGCGTCGTTGGATCGACACGAACCATCCCTACGAGGTGCCGGAGCTCCTCCTGCTCGACGTCGACGGGGGGAGCGCGGACTATCTCGCCTGGCTCCGCGAGGCGGTGACGCCGTCGGAGGGAGAGGAGTGACCGGGGGTCCCAGCGGACTCGTCACGCTGACGACCGATTTCGGGACCCGCGATCCGTACGTGGGAACGATGAAGGGAGTGATCCGTCGGGTCCATCGGGAGGCGGACCCGATCGATCTCACGCACGAGATCCAACCGCAGGATCTGATGGAGGCTTCGCTGGTCCTGGACAGCTGCTACCGGTTCTTCCCAGCCGGTACGGTCCACCTCGTCGTGGTCGATCCGGGAGTCGGGACCCAGAGGCGGGCGATCGTGGTCGACACCCCGGAGCACCTCTTCGTCGGCCCCGACAACGGGGTCTTCAGCCGCGTCTACGCGACCGAGCCGCGGGCCGTCGTGCGGGAGATCCGGAACGAATCGCTGATGCTGTCCCAGATCAGCGACACCTTCCATGGGCGGGACCTCTTCGCTCCCGTCGCCGCCCACCTGGCGTGCGGCCTCGATCCCGCGCAGGTCGGCCCCGTGATCGAGGACCCGGTCCACCGGGATCCCCCCCAGCCGGTCGTGTGGCAGGATCAGATCACCGGCGAGGTGATCCACATCGACAGCTTCGGGAACATCATCAGCAACGTCACGCGGGAGATCTTCGAGATGCTGGTCGGAGGGAGGAACTTCCGCATCATCGTCAACAGCAAGCAGATCGATCAGCTCTCCCGCAACTACGAGGATGTGGAGCGGGGTCGGGTGCTGGCCCTCTTCGGCAGCCTGGGGATGCTCGAAATCGCCGTACACGGCGGGCGGGCCGATCGACGGATCGGGGCGGGCAGGGGAGATCCGATCCAGATCCTCACCGGACCGGCCTAGGGGGCGGCCAGGACGGGGCCGGCTTCACGAGAACTTCGGACAATTTGCCCTTGTCACCGGGTGGTCCCGACCGGGAAACTGTTGGTGCCGGGGTGGGGGAGGTGACATGGGGATGCGAAGGGAACCGGAGGGCCTTCCGGGCGCCGCCGTCTTCGAGCCGGGCTCGACGCGGTGCGTCGTCCTTCTTTCTTCAACTCGTGACGCTTCAACACGGTATGCTTCTCGGCGCGGACCGCACTCTCCCCCGCTTGATGATCGATCCGCGTCGAGGACCGACCTGCCGGATCTCCCGGACGGGGCGATCCGATTAGTTCGGGAACGATCTGCGGACGAGCGGGTAGATTTTGACGCGGGGTCGCGGCGGCGGGATCTCGGCTGCAAAGGGGGTCGGCAACCATGCCCGTGGACAGGCTAGGACGCGAATCGTTGTGGGAAGAGGAGGAGAAGCGACCGTTTCTCCGGAAGCTCCTCGCGCGAAGCTGGTACATCTTCATCCCGCTCATCGGCGTTTGGTGGTTCCACGTGCGGGAACTGACCCCGCGCGTGGAAGCCATCGAGCGCCAGATCCAGGAGGAACGCCAGGAGACGGAAGCCGAGCGGACCGATCTGTTGAAGGGCTCGCGGAAGATGGGGGTCACGATCTCCCGTCTGGGCGCATTCACCGACACGATCGAGGTCCGGAAGGCGCAGATCCAGGGACTGTTGGACAGCGTCAACGTCATCCGGCGCGACAACATCGAGGAGACGCAGGAGCTCGAAGCGCAGGTCGATTCCCTGCGCCAGGTCCTGTCGGAGGCCGAGGGACAGTCGATGGAGTACTCGACGGCCCTGCAATCGCTTCAGCAACGCGTCGATTCCCTGCGTACCCAGATCACAGCGCACCGCGAAGAGACCGCGCGCCTGGAGGAGCAGATCGAGGAGACACGCGCGCTGACCGATCGAATCGCGAATCCGGACAAATACCGGGACAACGACGCCCTGATGACGGGGGAGGGGGACTTCCCGAATCGGGACGCCCTTCCCAAGCGCTGAGGAGGAACCGGCATGCGACGCATTGACGACGACTATCGCGGAAAGCGGTTTCAGCTTCGTCCGGGCCACGCCTTCCTCCTGATCGATCTGGCGATTCTCGCAGGTCTCTTCTACCTCGGCGGGAGGCTGTACATGCAGCATCGCGGGGACGAGGTGGTCGCCGAGAAGAAGGCGGAGCGGGCCGCGGCGCAGATCGAGGGGGTCGGGTTGATCGCCGAAGCGGACTCCGTGGTCGCGGCGACCGAGCTGAAGCGCCAGGAAGCCCTGCAGGACAGTGTGGAGGCGCTGCAGGAGCTGAAGGTGCTCCGTGAGAATCTGCAACAACGGGTCCAGGAGACCCAGCAGCTCAACCAGGGGATCTACCGGCTGTCCGACATCGTACTCGACATGCGCGGCAAGGCGGAGGATGCGGTGCGCGATGCCCAGCGGAAGGCGCGCTTCGTGGAGGAGCGACGCGTGGAGATCGACTCCCTGGAAACCAAGGAGAGCCAGACCCACAAGTCCCTCGTCCAGACGCGGCAGGAGCTCGATGCCGCCGAGCAGGCGCTCCTCGCCGCTCGCCAGCAGGAGGAGTACGACCCGACGAGTCGGTTTCCCAAGTCGACCGCACTGGCGGTCCGGCGCGACGTCGGCGACGAGCTCGATCTCACCAATCTCCTGCTCGAGCACGTGGTCTGGCAGAGGGGGCCGACCGATCTCGGCCTCTCGGTCGGTTTCGGTCTGGGAACGAACCAGGAGACCAACTCCAACAAGGAGGTGGGCCTTCTGCTTTCGAGAAGCCTGATCCACCGGAGACTGGGTCTGGACGTGGGAGCCGGATTCTCGCAGCTCACGTTTCGGGAAGGGGAGGATGAGAACGATGCCTACGCTTCGGCGAGCCTCCGGATCTCCCCCTTCTACCAGGAGCATCTGCACCTGGGCATCGGAGCGAGAACGAGCCATGACGAGGTCGTCCCGTTTCTCGGCGTGACGGTTGGACGCAGGTAGGAACGGCGCGAAGAGGATTCGATGGGACGCGAGGGCCAGGAGATGCACCCGAGGACGAATCGCGGCGGCTGGAGGCGCCTGGCGCGGTATCGCTTCGTCTTGTACGGTCTCGCGGTGATCGCCATCCTGGTCATCCGTTTCTATCCGGACTCGGATCAGCAGTCCCGACCGGGGGAGGGAGATCCGGAGCCGTCCCCTCCGCTCGAAGACCACCTCGTGCTGTCCGGTCTGGATCTCGCCCCCCGCTTGATCCCGCGCGTCGCCGACGTCTACCGGGACCTCTATCCCGAGCACGAGATCCGGATCCGACCCGGGGGGACGCGCCAGGCTCTCGAGGATCTTCTCAATCGCCGTGCGAACGTCGCCTTTCTCAACCGCCCTCTGACCGCAGCCGAGCGGGAGATCGTCCGCGGCGTCGGTGATTCCGCCCTCTCCTTTCCGATCGCGCTCGGGGCGATCGCCGTGCTCGCGCGCCGGGACGCGCCGATCGACTCCCTCCCCATCGAAGATCTCCGGGTTTGGCTCGCGGAGAAGCGGGCCATCGGAAGCCGATTCGCGGACGGGGGGGAGGTCCGCTTCTACGCGCCGGATCCGAATCTGGGCCTCTGGGAGGCGATCCGAGAGCAGCTCGACCTGCCGCCGGAGGTCGGAGAGGGCGTCTACTGGCTGGCGAGCGACCGGCAGGTCGCCCAAGCGGTCTCGAAGGATCCGCAAGGGATCGGATTCGCGAGTCTCCTGGCTCTCGAGGAAGACCTGGACCGGCTTTCCGTCGAGGCGATTCGGGTGCCGGCGATGCCGGAGTCGGTGGCCGTACCTCCGCAGGCCATGGAGGTGGCGACGGGAGGGTACCCCCTCTATCATTACCTGTACGCCGCATGCCGCCCGGCGGGGGGAGCGGTGGCATCCGGTTTCGTTTCGTTTCTCTACAGTGGACGAGGACAGCGGCTCGTCGCGCGCGAGGGATTCCTGCCGGCGCGCGAAGCCCCGCGGGAGATCCTTCTGACCAACCAGCCGTTGTCGGTGGACGGCTGACTCGCTCGGGTGTCGAAACAGGGAGAAGTCTGCATGCCGATTCGTTCCAATAACCGCGGGAGCCGGGAGAAGGGTGGCCCAACCCCCTTCGGGCCTCGTGTCTGTCTCGTTCTGGCCCTGTGCGCGCTCCTGCTCCCCTTGCCCTTCGCCGCGGAGGCGGCGAAGAAGAGCTACCGGTACGAGGACGACCCGGTCCGCCTGGGAATGAAGGCCCTCGAGGAGGGGAAGTACGGGGACGCGGAGGATCATTTCAACGAGGCGATCGAGAACGAGCATCAGGTGTACAAGGCCCGCTACGGACTCGGAGAGATCCTCCGTCTGCAGGGAAGCTACGCCGACGCCGAGCCTCTGTATCGCCAGGCGATCATCGAGAAGAACAGGCTCACGGGCAACGCGGACTATCCCGAAGCGCACGCGTCGCTCGGAATGGTCC
>WJJW01000260.1 GCA_014729455.1 Candidatus Eiseniibacteriota bacterium | reverse complement strand
CGCGGCGGCCGTGAGATCGCCCGGGAGGCGCTCGCGGCGCACCTGCCGGCCCTGGGCGCCGAGGACGCCTGGCGCCGGGTCCTGCACGACGGCTTCCTTCCGGAGAGCGGGTTCGAGGCGATCCGCCCCGAGCTCCGCGCGGGATCGCTCCCGCCGCTGCCCGAGGAACCGACGGCGGAGGACGCGATCGAGGTCTGCTTCCGCGCCGACTCCAAGGTCTACGACGGGCGGTACGCGGGCAATGGCTGGCTGCAGGAGCTGCCCGACCCGGTGACCAAGCTCACCTGGGACAATGCGGCCCTGCTCTCGCCGCGCACGGCCGAGCGGCTCGGCGTCGGATCCGAGGACGTGATCGAAGTGCGGGTCGGAGAACGGGCGATCGAGATCGCCGTCTACGTCTTGCCCGGCCATGCGGAAGGATCGATGACGATCCCGCTCGGGTACGGCCGCGACGTGGCGGGGCGCGTGGGAGAGGGCGCCGGGAGCGACGCCTTCCGCCTGCGGACGACGGGGAGCCCGCACGCGACCATCGCCACGGAGGTCCGCAAGACCGGGCGGAAGTACCGGCTCGCCAGCACCCAGGATCATCACGCGATCGACACGACCGGTCGTCACGGGGTCGCCGACCGGCTCGGCGCGCTGGTCCGGGAAGCCGACCTCGAGACCTACCGGCGCCATCCGGACTTCGCCAAGCACGTCGTCCACCATCCCCCGCTCGTCTCGCTCTGGGAGAAGCACGAATTCGAGGGGCACGCCTGGGGGATGACGATCGACCTCACCTCCTGCATCGGGTGTGGGGCTTGCTCGGTCGCCTGCCAGTCGGAGAACAACGTCCCGATCGTCGGAAAGGAGCAGGTGCTCGAGAGCCGCGAGATGCACTGGCTGCGGATCGATCGCTACTTTTCCGGAGATCCGGACGAACCCGAGGCGGTCCACCAACCGATGGCGTGTGTCCATTGCTGGAACGCGCCGTGCGAGTCGGTCTGCCCGGTCTCGGCGACGACGCACAGCGAGGAAGGCCTGAACCAGATGGTCTACAACCGCTGCATCGGCACGCGGTACTGCTCGAACAACTGCCCGTACAAGGTGCGCCGCTTCAACTGGTTCAACTTCAACGAGAACTACACCCAGATCGAGAAGATGGTGAAGAACCCTGAGGTGACCGTCCGAGCCCGCGGGGTGATGGAGAAGTGCACCTACTGCGTCCAGCGGATCGAGGCGGTGAAGATCGACGCGAAGAACGAGCGCCGCGCCATCGAGGATGGCGAGATCGTCCCGGCCTGCGCGCAGGCCTGCCCGACCCAGGCGATCGTCTTCGGCGACCTCGCAGATCCGGACAGCCGCGTCCGCAAGCTGCAGGACCACAACCGCTCCTACGGTCTGCTGGCCGAACTGAACACGCAGCCGCGGACCCTCTACCTGGCGAAGCTCCGCAACCCGGCCGGCGGGTCCGGGACGGCTCATGGTCACGACGGGCACGACGGTCACGGGGAGGGGGGCCATGAGTAGCACCGCGGTCGACCCGCGCTTCGAGCACCCCGGACAGCGCGGCCCGCTGGTCGCCGGCGACAACGACTTCACGACGGTCACCGACACCGTCTGCGGGATCGTCGAGGAGCCCAAGACCCCCCGCGCCTGGTACGTCGCCTTCGCCGCCGCCTTCGGGCTGACCACGATCCTGATGGCGATGATCGCCTACCTCTTCATGGAGGGGATCGGCGTCTGGGGCCTGAACCATCCCGTAGGGTGGGCGTACGACATCACGAACTTCGTCTTCTGGGTCGGGATCGGCCACGCGGGGACTCTGATCTCGGCGATCCTGTTCCTCTTCCGGCAGAAGTGGCGGACCGGGATCAACCGATTCGCCGAGGCGATGACGATCTTCGCGGTCGTCTGCGCGGGGCTCTTCCCCGCGATCCACGTCGGACGGGTCTGGGTGATCTGGTACGTCTTCCCGGTCCCGACGCAGAACGCGATCTGGCCGAACTTCCGCAGTCCCCTCCTCTGGGACGTCTTCGCCGTCAGCACGTACATGCTGGTCTCTCTGATGTTCTGGTACATGGGGATGGTGCCGGACCTGGCGACGCTCCGGGACCGGGCGAAGACGAAGATCCGCCAGATCGCCTACGGGATCCTGAGCCTCGGCTGGCGCGGATCGAACCGGCACTGGCACCGTTACGAGGTGGCCTACCTGCTCCTGGCCGCGCTCGCCACCCCGCTGGTCCTGAGCGTCCACTCGGTCGTGAGCTTCGACTTCGCCGTCTCCTCGCTCCCGGGGTGGCACACGACGATCTTCCCGCCGTACTTCGTCGCCGGCGCGATCTTCAGCGGATTCGCGATGGTGATGACCCTGATCATCCCGTCCCGCGCCTACTTCGGGTTGAAAGAGATCGTGACGATGCGGCACCTGGAGAACATGTGCAAGGTGATCCTGGCGACCGGATCGATGGTCGGGCTCGCCTACGCCACGGAGTTCTTCATCGCCTGGTACGGAGCCAACGACTACGAGTACTTCACCTTCATCAACCGCGCGACCGGCCCGTACGCCTGGGCCTACTGGATCATGGTGACGTGCAACGTGCTGGTCCCGCAGATCTTCTGGTTCAAGAAGTCGCGCCGCACGATCTGGATCATGCTGATCGCCTCGATCCTGATCAACGTCGGGATGTGGTTCGAGCGGTTCGTGATCATCGTCACCTCCCTGAGCCGGGACTTCCTGCCTTCTTCCTGGGGCTACTTCACCCCGACCTGGGTCGACATCCTGACGTTGGCGGGCAGCTTCGGGCTCTTCTTCACGCTCTTCCTCCTCTTCGTCCGCTTCCTGCCGATGGTCGCGATGGCGGAGGTGAAGAGCGTGATGCCGCAGGCGCAGCCGACCCCCGAGGTCCAGATCGGCGCGGGCGACTACCACGGCGACATTCCTCCGATCGAGTACATCCCGAAGCGGGAACGCCCCCCCGATGGAGAGAAGCGATGAGCGCGAAGGACGAAACGATGATCCGGGACGGCGACGATCGGCGGCTGTACGGGTTGGCGGTCGAGTTCGACAGCGTCAACGCCCTGCTCCAGGCGTGCGCGTCGGTTCGCGACGCCGGGTTCAAGAAATGGGACGCCTACACCCCGTTCCCGGTCCATGGTCTCAACGACGCGATGGGGATCAAGCACAGCCGGCTGCCGATCCTGGTTCTGATGGCGGGTGCCACGGGGGCCGGCCTCGGCTTGCTCATGCAGTGGTGGATGAACGCCGTCGACTACAAGTTCATCATCAGCGGAAAGCCGTTCTTCGGGCTGCCGGCGACCATTCCGATCACCTTCGAGCTGACGATCCTGCTCGCGGCGACCAGCGCCTTCCTCGGGATGCTGGCGTTCAACAGCCTCCCGATGTATCACCATCCGATCTTCGCAAGCCGCCTGCACAAGCGGGCGACTTCCGACCGGTTCGTGATCTGCATCGAAGCCGAGGATCCCCGCTTCGACGACCGGAAGACCGAGGAGTTCCTCGCCGCCCTCGGCGGCACGGAGATCGAGCGGGTCTGGAGGGAGCGGCGATGACGGTCCCGCGCTGGATTCTCCTGACCACCGTGGTCCTCGTGGCGGTGAGCTGGATCCCGCTGGCGCTGATCGCCCGCGACCGGACCGCGCGGTCCGACGCGCCGCGAATGTCGCTGATCCCGGACATGGACAAGCAGCCGCGCTACACCTCCCAGAACGGCAATCCGGTGTTCGCCGATCGTCGGGCGGACCGTCGACCGGTGGACGGGACCGTGGCCCGGGGCCGTCTGCAGACCGACGACCGATTCTGGCGCGGCAAGACCGCGTCGGGTGAATGGGTGGAGAGGATCCCGATGGAGGTGGACGCCCGCCTGCTGGAACGGGGGCGTCAGCGGTTCGACATCTACTGCGCCCCCTGTCACGGTTTCGACGGTTCCGGCGACGGGATCGTCTCCCGCAGGGCGGAGGCGCTCCGGGAAGGGACGTGGGTCCCGCCGACCTCCTTCCACACGGAGACGGTGCGGGAACGTCCGGACGGACACCTGTTCAACTCGATCACGAACGGGATCCGGAACATGCCGGCCTACGGCCACCAGATCGACGAGCCGGACCGCTGGGCGATCGTCGCCTACGTGCGCGCGCTGCAAAGGAGTCAGAACGCGCGGATCGAAGACGTGCCGGCCGACGTTCGGCCGCAGCTGCGCTGAGGACGGAAGAGATGGCGATGAAGGTACCGCTGGACATCACCAAGGAGGAGCGCCGCCTCGGCGCCCTGGCTCCGAAGATCCGGATGATCGCCGGGATCATCGGCCTTCTCGGCCTCGCCGGCGGAATCGCCGTCTCCTTCGCCGGTCCCGAGGGCGGACGCGGCTTCTTCTTCTCGTATCTGCTGAACACGACGTACTTCTTGACCCTCTCGATCGGGGCGCTCTTCTTCGTGATCCTGCACCACCTGGTCCGCGCCGGATGGAGCGTGGTCGTCCGCAGGATCGCCGAGGCGATGGCGGGCAACCTGTGGATCCTCGGGATCGCGTTCCTGCCGTTGCTCCTGTTCGGTCTCGAGGAGGTCTACGTCTGGGCGCAACCGGGAGCTGCGGAGCACGATCATCTCATCCAGCACAAGCAGGCGTGGTTGAATCAGCCGTTCTTCATCGGGCGGGTCGTCTTCTACTTCGTCGTGTGGATCCTCCTGTCGCGCTACTTCCTGAGCCTCTCCACGCGCCAGGACGCGAGCGGGGATCCGATGCTCACCGTCCGGATGGAACGGTTCAGCGGATTCGCGATGGTCGCCTTCGCGTTGAGCGTCAGCCTGGCCGGCTTCGACCTCCTCATGTCGCTCGATCCGCACTGGTACAGCACGATGTTCGGCGTCTACGTCTTCTCGGGCAGCACGCTCGGCTTCCTGGCGTTCCTGCCCCTGGTCGTGATGTACCTCCAGTCGAGGGGACTTCTGCGCAACGCGATCACGCGAGAGCACTACCACGACATCGGGAAGCTCGTCTTCGCCTTCACCGTCTTCTGGGCGTACATCGCCTACTCGCAGTACATGCTGATCTGGTACGCGAACATCCCGGAAGAGACGATCTGGCTGCTCCGCCGCCAGACGAACGGCTGGCAGAGGATCGGCCTGGTCCTCCTCCTCGGGCACTTCATCGTGCCGTTCCTGGTGCTGCTGCCGCGGTTCATGAAGCGCCGGAAGGGGCTGCTCGCCCTGCCGGCCGTCTGGATACTGATCATGCACTGGTTCGACCTATACTGGGTGATCATGCCGGAGATGAGCGCGGAAGGGGTCCCGTTCGGTCTGCGGGACGTGCTGCTCTTCGTCGGGATCGGCGGGATCTACGTCGCCGGGCTCGCCCACCGACTCCGCGATCGCGCTCTGGTGCCCGAGCGGGACCCCCGGCTTACCGAATCGCTGATCATGGAGAGCGTCTGATGCCGGAACGCGAGATGCAGACTCGACACGACGATCCGGCGACCGGCCAAACGGTCGCGTGGGGCGTGGTCGGAGCGATCCTGATCTTCGTCCTCGTCGTGGCCCTGCAGGCGTTCTTCTACGCGGCGGAGCAGTCGGAGACGCGTTCGAAGACATACGGCCGGCAGCCCGAGGAGCTGGCGGGACTGCGGGCCGAGCAGCAGGAGAAGCTGACCACCTACCGCTGGATCGACGAGAAGAACGGGGTCGCCGCCATCCCGATCGAGCGGGCGATGGAGATCCTGGCCCGGGAGCTTCGCGGGCAACCCCGAGCCGAAGACGGCGACCGAGAAGAGCGAGACGGACCATGAATCGAATCGGCTGCAAGCGGACCATCCTGGCCGCCCTCCTGCTCTTCCTGGCGATCGGCTCGCCTTCGCATGCCCAGCGCGCCGAGCCCCTGCCGGAAGAGCTGGAAGGGGTAGGGATCGAGGAGCATCGAAACGCCGAGATCCCGCTGGACCTCGCCTTCACCGACGAGACGGGACGGGAGGTGACGCTCGCCCGATACTTCGAGCCCGGGAAGCCGGTCCTCCTGACGCTCGTCTACTACCGGTGCCCGATGCTCTGCACGCTCGTGTTGAACGGAATGGTGGAGGCGCTGCGCGAGACCGGGCTCACGCCCGGCGAAGACCTCGAGCTGGTCACGGTCAGCTTCGACCCGGTCGAGACGCCGACCCTGGCGAAGCTGAAGAAGCAGAACTACGTGAAGGAGTACGGGGATCCGAGCGTCGCTCCCGCCTGGCACTTCCTAGTCGGCGGCGAGGAATCGGTGCGACGGCTCACCGAGACGATCGGCTTCGGCTACCGGTGGAGCGACGAATCGAAGCAGTTCGTCCACCAGGCCGCGCTGTTCGTGCTCACGCCGGACGGCCGGCTGTCGCGCTACCTCTACGGGGTGATGTTCGAGCCGCGCACGCTTCGGCTCTCCCTGCTCGAAGCGAGCGAAGGAGAGATCGGCTCCCCACTGGACAAGATCGTCCTGTACTGCTTCCACTACGACTCGGATCAGGGCAAGTACTCGATCGCCGCCACGAACGTCATGCGGGTGGGAGGCGTCGTGACCGTCCTGATCCTGGCCTCGGCCCTGATCCCCATCTGGATCCGGAGCGCCAAGAACAAGCAGCCGCAACCACCGGGACGGGAATCTTGAACCTCTTGATCGGAATCCTCCAGGGCCTCACGGCGGGAAACCTCCTGCAGACCGATCGCGGGCGGACCTTCTGGATGCCTCCGCAGGGCTCGACCGGGGCATCGAGCGTCGACAACGTCTTCGACCTGATCTTCTGGATCTCGATGTTCTTCTTCGCCCTGATCGTCATCGTCATGGTCGTCTTCGTCTTCCGCTATCGCGCCCGCGGGCGCGAGCTGGACAGCAAGCCCGGCGTTCCGAAGCACAACTTCCGCCTGGAGCTCGCCTGGACGATCATTCCGCTCCTGATCGTGATCGGGATCTTCTACGTCGGGTTGAGAGGGTTCCTCGACATGGCGGTCCCGCCCGCGAACGCCTACGAGGTCCAGGTGACCGCGCAGCGCTGGAAGTGGCTGTTCACGTACCCGAACGGATACGTGGACGAGAACCTGCACGTTCCGGTCGGCCGGCCGATCCAGCTCGTCATGACCTCCGAGGACGTGATCCACAGTTTCTTCGTTCCCGACTTCCGCCTGAAGATGGACGTCGTTCCCGGCCGGTACTCGAAGACCTGGTTCGAAGCCAAGAACCCGGGTCAGCACCAGATCTTCTGCACCGAGTATTGCGGGACCGGCCACTCCGACATGCTCGCGAGCGTCGTCGTGCACGAGCCCGGAGGGTTCGAGCGGTGGCTCGAGGACGCCGCCGACTTCATCGAGAACCTCCCGCCCGCCGAGGCGGGCCAGATGCTCTATCAGCAGCGCGGGTGCGCGCAGTGCCACTCCGTCGACGGGCGGGCCGGAATCGGTCCGACGCTGAAGGGGATCTTCGGCCAGACGCATCCGATGCAGGACGGATCCTCCGTCACCGTCGACGAGGACTACATCCGCGAATCGATCCTCGACCCGCAGGCGAAGGTGGTCGCCGGCTACCAGCCGGTCATGCCGACCTTCCAGGGAAAGCTGAAGGACAAGGAGATCACGGTGATCATCGCCTACATCAAGTCCCTGACCGACAGCGGGGGGGAGCAGGAAGAGGGATAGACCGACCTATGAGCAGCTATCAGAGCAACGCCGGACACGCCGAGGCGGGAGCGAACTATCTCAACCACTCCCACGGCCTGCGCTCGTGGTTCCTCACCCTGGACCACAAGCGGATCGGCATTCTGTACCTCGTCTCGATCCTGACCGCGTTCCTCCTCGGCGGGATCTTCGCGCTTCTCGTCCGCACCGAGCTGTGGACGCCCGCGGAGACGATCATGGACGCCGACACGTACAACAAGCTCTTCACCCTGCACGGCGCGGTCATGATCTTCTTGTTCATCATTCCGGGGATCCCCGCAGCGCTGGGCAACTTCGTCCTTCCGCTGATGCTCGGCGCCAAGGACGTCGCCTTCCCCCGGCTGAACCTCGCGAGCTGGTACCTCTACCTGATCGGTGCCCTCTTCTCGCTCTACTCGATCGCGACCGGGGGCGTCGATACCGGATGGACCTTCTACACCCCCTACAGCACCGAGACGAACACGAGCGTCGCGTCGATCACCTTGGGGGTCTTCATCCTCGGGTTCAGCTCGATCTTCACGGGGATCAATTTCATCGTCACGATCCACAAGCTGCGCCCGCGGTCGATGACGTGGTTCCGGATGCCCCTCCTCCTCTGGGCGCTGTACGCGACGGCGATCATCCAGGTCCTCGCGACCCCCGTGCTCGGGATCACCGTTCTGCTCCTGTTCCTCGAGAAGACGCTCGGGATCGGGATCTTCAACCCTGCGCTCGGCGGCGACCCGGTCCTCTACCAGCATTTCTTCTGGTTCTACTCGCACCCGGCGGTCTACATCATGATCCTGCCGGCGATGGGGGTGATCAGCGAGCTGTTCACGACCTTCAGCCACAGACCGATCTTCGGCTACCGGTTCATCGCCTACAGCAGCATCGCGATCGCGGTGATCAGCTTCCTGGTCTGGGGACACCACATGTTCACGAGCACGCAGTCCGGACTCGTGAACACGATCTTCAGCTTCTTGACGTTCCTGGTGGCGATCCCGTCCGCGATCAAGGTCTTCAACTGGCTTGCGACGATGTACAAGGGTTCGCTGACGTTCCAGACGCCGATGCTCTACGCGCTGAGCTTCCTCTTCCTCTTCGGGATCGGGGGGCTGACGGGACTCTTCCTCGGCGCGCTCGCGACCGACGTGCATCTGCACGACACCTACTTCATCGTCGCGCACTTCCACTACGTGATGTTCGGCGGGGTGGTGATCGCCTTCCTCGGCGGCCTCCACTACTGGTGGCCGAAGATCTTCGGCAGGATGTACAACGAGACGTGGGGAAAGATCTCGGCCCTGCTGGTCTTCATCGGATTCAACGTCACGTTCTTCAACCAGTTCGTGATGGGGAGCCAGGGGATGCCGCGGCGGTACTACAACTACGTCGATCAGTACACGTCGTATCACCAGTATTCGACGGTGGGATCGTACCTGCTGGGGTTCGCTTTCCTCATCATGGCGGTCTACCTGCTCCATTCCTTGTTCCGGGGAGCGAAGGCGGAGAGCAACCCCTGGGGCGGCCCCACGCTCGAGTGGGAATGCGCCTCGCCTCCGCCGCACGAGAATTTCGCGGAGACCCCGCAGGTCGGCGAGGCGTACGACTTCTCGGGGATCGAGTACGACCCGGAAACCGACAGCTACAAGAAGAGGCGGGCGGTGCCCTCGGCTCCACCGCCCCCGACGTCCTGAGACCATGTCGCCGGAGAAGGGAACGACCGGAGAGCGATGAAGCAGCACGACGCCCATCTGGCGCACCACTTCGAGACGCACCAGCAGCAGCACGAGTCGAGCAAGCTGGGCATGTGGATCTTCCTGTCGACGGAGGTCCTGCTGTTCGGTGGGCTGTTCTGCGCCTATGCGGTCTACCGGGCGAACCATCCGGAGATCTTCCAGTACGCGCACCACTTCCTCGACAAGCAGCTCGGCGGTCTGAACACGCTGGTCCTGATCGCCAGCAGCTTCACGATGGCCTGGGCGGTCCGCGCCGCCCAGCTCGGCCAGCGAAAGAAACTGATCGCTTTGCTCACGTTCACTCTGCTGTGCGCGTTCGGGTTCCTCGGGGTCAAGGCGATCGAGTACGAGCACAAGTGGAAGCACGGGCTTCTCTGGGGGAAGTACTACCAGCCCGCGGAGCATGGAGAGACGTCGCACGGGGAGTCGGCACAAGAGAAGGCATCGAACGAGACGACGACGCACGAAGAGGAGGGCGGCGCGCACGCGGCCGGAGAAGCGGCCGGAGAGGAGCCCGCGGAGCCGGCGGCGGCCGCGACGGAT
>WJJW01000259.1 GCA_014729455.1 Candidatus Eiseniibacteriota bacterium | reverse complement strand
GCACCGGCTACCGCTGGGGTGGGACCGGGGCGGGCGGATTGGACTGCTCCGGCTTCGTCCGCCTGCTCTATGGCCTGGAAGGGGTTCCGCTTCCCCGCGATGCGCGGGACCAGCTCGACGCGCTCGGGGAGTGGGTCCGCCCGGTCCAGCCGGGACGGGTCCGGATGGGGGACCTGGTCTTCTTCGGTTCCGCGGGCGGGCCGATCGACCACGTGGCGATCGGGGCGGGAAGCCGGCCCGGGCGGCTGATCCACGCGAGCGGATCGGTTCGGGTGTCGAGTCTGGACGAGGAGGACCGGGGGTACGAAGCGGATCTGCGCGGCCGGGTCGCTGCGATCGTTCGCCCTCCCTGGTAGCCCGATCGAGGACGATCGTCTTGACGGGACGCGCGCCGGGCCCTATCTTGTGATGGCGTTCACAAAATGAGGACGAGCCGCCCGGTGGTTGGGCGGGGTGTGGTGTGGTCTTGCGGCGGATTCCCGGGCGTTTCGCCGACCGGGCCACCGGGCACGTCCTCTGGAACGTCCGGAGCGGGGTGGGGTTGCTCCCACGATTGGCTGCAGCGCCACGTGTCGCGTGGCGCATCGTCGGACCGGCCCCGCTCCCTTTTTTCCACCGGGAACGTGCTAGCGTCTGGCAACGGAGCGTATCGCTCCGGGAGGACGCGGATGCTCTCCGACCGACTGGAACGCGCCATTCGTCTCTGTCTGAAGGCGCACGCCGGCCAGGTCCGCAAGGCGGACCCCGGGGTCCCCTACGCGACCCATCCGATCCACGTGGCCTTCCTGGTCCGCGACGCGGGAGGGGACGAGGAGACCGTGATCGCCGCCCTGCTCCACGATCTGCTGGAGGACACCGACGTCACGATCGAGGACCTCGAGGACGCGTTCGGCCCCCGCGTAACCGGGATCGTTCGCGAACTGTCGGAGGACAAGTCCTTGCCGTGGGAGGAGCGGAAGGCGCGCATGGTCTCCCGGCTCCACTCCGCCTCGCGGGAGGCGAAGCTGATCGCGGCGGCCGACAAGACGCACAACCTCCAGACCCTGGCCGCGGCTCTGGAGCGGACCGGGCCGTCGGTGTGGCGGGCGTTCCGCGGCGGTACGGGCCCGACGATCCGTTTCTACTCCGATGCATTCGAGGCGGTTCGCGACGCGATCCCGCAAGAGCTGGAGGAGGCGTACCGCCGCGCGCTCGCGTGGGTGCGGCAACTGCAGCCGCGGTCCGGCTGATCGCCGGGCTCCTTGACAAGCTCCGGACAACCTTCGATCCTGACCGGCACCGAGGAAAGGACAGCACTGCGACCATGGGGATCGAGATACGCTGGGAGGCGGCCTGCGAGCGGGGGCGCGTCCGGGAAAAGAACGAGGATTCCTGGGGGGTGAAGAGCCTCGGCGACGGGGCCGGCTTCCTCCTCGCCGTCGCCGACGGTATGGGGGGCCATCCCGGCGGGGAGGTCGCCAGTCGGGCGGCGGTCCAGGCCTGCATCGAGGGGATCGAGGAGCTGGCGGCCGACGAGCCCGCGGTGGAGATCCTGGCGGAGCTGTTCCGGCTCGCCCAGGACGGCCTGCGCCGGGAGGCGGAGGAGCGCCCGAGTCTGACCCAGATGGGGACCACCCTCACCCTTCTCCTCCTCCGCGACGATGGAGCCTGGGTCGGCCACATCGGGGACACACGGCTCTTCTGGATCCGCGATCGGTCCCTCGCCCTGATCACGGAGGACCACTCGGCGGCCTGGGAGCAGGTGCGGGCCGGCAAGATGAGCGTGGACGAGGCGGAACGGGACCCGATGGGCTCCCTCCTGACCCGTCACCTGGGTCCCCGCAACCCGTGCAACCCCGATCTGCTCGAACGGCCGCTCTCCCTGCGCGCCGGCGACCGGCTCCTGCTCTGCAGCGACGGGCTCGGAAAGGTGCTGTCGATGGCCGAGGTGCGCGAAGCGGCGGGATCCCGTCCGCTCCGCGAGGCGCGGGACCTCCTGGTCCGCCGCGCGCTGGAGGGGGGAGGACCGGACAACATCACCGTCGTCGTCGTCGAGGTGATCTCCCCGCCCGACGTCTCCGGGGGGGTCGCGCTGGAGCGCTTTCCTCACGCGATCGGGCCGGGGGACTGAGCGTCCCACCCGCGCAGGATCTCGAAGAGGACGACCCCGGCGGCGGTCGCGACGTTCAGCGAGTTCTTCCGCCCGCGCATCGGGATCTCGACGACCCAGTCCGCCGCTTCCAGAACTGGACGGGTGACTCCCGCCACCTCATGTCCTAGAATCAGGGCGACGGGTGGGGTGTATGGGATGCGGCGGTAGTCCACGGACCGATCGGTCAGCTCGAGAGCGGCGAGCCGGTATCCGCTCTCCTTCAGGATCTCGACCGCTTCCATTGGATCGACGTGATGGCTCCAGGGGACCAGATCGAGCGCACCGCGCGCGGTCTTCCGGAGCTTGGGATGAGGAGGATAGGGGGTGATCCCGCAGAGGTGGATCCGCTCGACGCCGGCGCCTTCGGCGGTTCGGAAGATCGAGCCGACGTTGAACGCGGAGCGGAGGTTGTCGAGAACGATCCGGAGGGCGCGGGGAGTCGTCGCGGACGAGCCGTTCCGATCCCTCTGGCGGACGGTCAGCGGGGAACGATCCAGGCTCATCCCGGCACGCTATCAGCACCGCCGGACGGGTCGCAAGCGCGGTCCGTATGCCAGTTGACACCCATGGGGACGCCGTTTAGGTTCATTCTGTTTGCCCGGACGAACAGGATCGGGAGGGAGCCGTGGAGTTCCACTTTGCCACCGTCTTGGTATTCCTTTTGATCGGGGTCGGCTTCGTCGCCTTCACTCTGCTTCTGAGCAAGATCATGCGCCCCTTCGCGCCGGGCGCCGAGAAGGCCTCCATCTACGAGTGCGGCGAGCGCCCGACCGGGAGCCCGTGGATCAAATTCAACATCCGGTTCTACGTCGTGGCGTTGATCTTCGTCGTCTTCGACGTCGAGGTCGTGCTGCTGTACCCGTGGGCGTCGATCTACCGGGAGATGGGCCTCATCTCGTTCGTCTATCTCCTGATCTTCCTCGTCAGCCTCGTCGAGGCTCTCGCCTACGTCTGGAAGAAGGGGGACCTCGAGTGGGTCCGCCCGCAGGTGCGGCGCGAGGAGGTCGACGCGCGGATCCCGAAGCCGGATCGTCCCGATCGAATCGTGGTGAGAGGAGGGCAACCGTGAGCCCCATCGAGAACAAGCTGCCCGACGGGGTGCTGGTCACCTCGCTCGACACGGTCATCAACTGGGCTCGCCGGAGCAGCGTCTGGCCGGTCACCTTCGGCCTCGCCTGCTGCGCCATCGAGATGATGGCGACGGGCGCCTCGAGGTACGACATCGACCGGTTCGGGAGCGGACCGTTCCGGGCGACACCGCGGCAGGCCGACCTGATGATCGTGGCCGGAACGGTGAACCACCAGATGGCTTCCCGCCTGAAGCTCCTCTACGACCAGATGCCGGAGCCGAAGTACGTGATCTCCATGGGAAGCTGCGCGAACGCCGGTGGACCGTACTGGGAGCACGGCTACTCGGTCTTGAAGGGGGTCGACAAGGTCGTGCCGGTCGACGTCTACGTCACCGGATGCCCCCCGCGTCCCGAGTCGCTGCTGGACGCGCTTCTGAACCTCCAGAACCAGGTGATCAAGAAGAAGACGATCGGCAGGACCCGCAAGCCGATCGTGGTGGAAGGGGCCTGAGGTGGATCCGGAACAGGAAGCCGCGAACCCCGCGGCGGAGTACGCCGAGCGGCTGGCGGAGAGGCTGAACGAGCGCTTCGCCGGCGTCGCGGTGAAGGTCGAGAAGGAGGGCGCCGGAGATCCCTGGATCGCGATCGATCCGCCGCGGATCGCGGAGGTCTGCCGGCACCTGCGGGACGATCCCGAGCATTCCTTCGAGTGGTTGATGTGCCTGTCGGGCGTCGACCGTCCGCCCGACACCATCGAAGTGGTCTACCACCTGCACTCGCAGACCCACGGCCGGAAGGTCGTCCTGAAGGCGCTCCTGGATCGCGAGAACCCGCGGGTGCCGACGGTCGATCCGGTCTGGAAGATGGCCAACTGGCACGAGCGAGAGGCGTACGACATGTTCGGCGTGATCTTCGAGGGCCATCCCGATCTGCGACGGATTCTGCTCCCCTTCGACTGGGAGGGGTATCCGCTGCGGAAGGACTACGAGTACCCGGAGACCTACCGGGGGGTCTCGAACAAGCCGTAGGTGCGGCCGTCCCGCCGGAGGGGCGGGATCCGCGCGCTGGGATGAACAGCGAGGAGCGAGGCGCAGAAGATGCCGATTGATCCGACCACCCGACCGGGCGACTTCCGGACCGAGGAGATGATCCTCAACATGGGCCCGCAGCATCCGTCGACGCACGGGGTGCTGCGGCTCGAGGTGACGACCGACGGTGAGGTCGTCGCGGCGGTGCGCCCGTTCATGGGGTACCTGCACCGCTGCTTCGAGAAGCACAGCGAGCACGTGAGCTGGACGGGCGTGATCCCGTACACCGACCGGATGGACTATCTCGCGGCGATGAACAACAACCACGGCTACGTCATCGCCGTCGAGAGGCTTCTCGGCCTGGAGGTGCCCGAGCGGGCCGAGTACATCCGGGTGATCATGGCGGAGCTGAACCGGATCGCGAGCCACCTCGTCGCTTTCGGAACCTTCGGCAACGACATCGGAGCCGTCACGCCGCTGGTCTGGTCGTTCCGGGACCGCGAGTTGATCCTCGACATCTTCGAGAAGGCGTGCGGGGCGCGGCTGACCTACAACTACTACCGGATCGGCGGGATGAGCGGGGACCTGACGCCCGACATGCTCGAGGACGTACGGAAGTTCCTGGACTACTTCGAGCCGCGGCTGAAGGAGTACGACGACCTGCTCTCGTACAACAAGATCTTCCTCGAGAGGTGCGCGGGGGTCGGAGTGATTCCGCTGAACATGGCCGTGAACTACGGGCTCACGGGGCCGGCGCTCCGGGGCAGCGGCATGCGCTGGGACCTCCGGCGGGACGACCCGTACTCGATCTACGATCGGTTCGACTTCGACATCCCCGTCGGCGAAGGGCGCAAGGGGGAGATCGGGGACTGCTGGGACCGGTACATGGTCCGGATGTGGGAGATGGCCGAGTCGGTCAAGATCCTTCGCCAGTGCCTGGCCCAGATCCCCGAGGGCGAGTACATGCACCCGAAGACGCCGAAGTCGATCAAGCCGCCCAAGGGTGAGATCTACGTCCGGGTGGAGAACCCCCGGGGAGAGCTGGGCTATTACCTGATCAGCGAGGGGAAGACGAGCCCGTTCCGGGTGAAGGTCCGCTCGTGCTGTTTCACGAACCTGGCCGTGACCCCCGCGATCAGCCAGGGGGTGATGATCGCGGATCTGGTCGCGATCATCGGATCGCTGGACATCGTGCTGGGGGAGATCGACCGGTGAGCCGTCGGAGGGAGGGATCGGTCCGGTGAAGGAATGGGTCGACGGGTTGGTGGAGGGGTCTTCGCTGCTGCAATCGCTTCCGATCGAGGTGTCCTATTTCCTCGCGATGGTCTTCTTCAGCCTCGTGGCGGTCGGGTGGATGGCGATCTGCGCGCTCTTCTTCGTCTGGCTGGAGCGGAAGGTCTCCGCGCGGATCCAGAGCCGTCTCGGCCCGGTCTACGTCGGGGGAAGGTTCGGTTGGGCGCAGACGCCGGCGGATGCGTTGAAGCTGCTGATGAAGGAGGACCTGGTCCCGGAGAGCGCGGATCGGCTGCTGTTCAACATCGCGCCGGCGATCGCGTTCATGGCCACGCTCCTGACGTTCGTCGCGATCCCGATCGGCAACGGTCTCGTGATCGCCGACCTCGACATCGGGATCTTCTTCATCCTCGCGGTCTCCTCGCTGGGCGTGATCGGGATCATCATGGGCGGCTGGGCCTCCAACAGCAAATGGAGCCTCTACGGCGGGATGCGCGCGGCGAGTCAGATCGTCTCCTACGAGATCCCCGTCGCCCTCTCGCTGATCGGCGTCGTGATGATCGCGGGGACCCTCAACCTCGTGGAGATCGGACGGGGGCAGGCCGGAGGGATCTGGAACTGGTACCTCTTCAAGTCGCCGTTCCTCTTCGCGGCCGGGATCGTCTACTTCATCGCGGCCCTGGCGGAGGTGAATCGGACGCCGTTCGATCTTCCCGAAGCGGAGTCGGAGCTGGTCAGCGGCTACAACACCGAGTACAGCGGGATGAAGTTCGCGTTCTTCTTCCTGGCCGAATTCGCGAATCTCTTCGTAATCTCGGCGGTCGCGGTCGTGATGTTCCTTGGGGCTTGGAACTCGTTTCTGCCTTGGCAGATCCTGCCGGGACCGATCTGGTTCCTGGGGAAGGTGTTCTTCCTGGTCCTGGTCATCATGTGGCTGCGCTGGACGCTGCCGCGGCTGCGCGTGGATCAGCTCATGCACACCTGCTGGAAGGTGCTGATCCCGATCTCGATGGTCCTGCTGATCGGCGTCGGGGTGCAGATGTGGCTGTTCCCGGGGAACTGAAGCGGGCCGAGGACGTATAACCGATGATGGGCAATAGAGATAGATGACAGGATCGATCGACGGGAGAGACCGATGAGCGCAGTGAAGAAATACTTCTCCGACATCTACAACTCCATGGCGACCGTCCTGGTCGGCATGGCGACGACCGGACGGACCGCCTTCCGCAAGCCGGTCACGCTGGAGTATCCGGACGTCCGGTGGGAGCTTCCCGAGCGGTATCGGGGGATCCTCCACAACCGGATCGAGGACTGCATCGGCTGCCTGGCGTGCGCGCGCGCCTGCCCGGTCAACTGCATCCACATCGACATCGTCAAGCGGGGGAAGGAAGAGTACGGCGTCACTTCGGACGGGACGAAGATCACGCAGTGGATCCCGCGGTTCGACATCGACATGTCGCTCTGCATGGTCTGCGGGCTCTGTACCGAGCCGTGTCCGACCGAGTGCCTGACGATGACGAAGGAGTACGAGCTCGCCGTCCACGACAAGCACGACATGTACCTCGAGTTCGCCCTCGACCGGGACAAGGTGATGGCCGAGAAGGCCGAGGCGGAGAAGAAGGCGGCGAAGGAGAAGGCGGCCCGAGAGAAGGCCGAGAAGGAAGCGGCTGCGAAGAAGGCGGCCGCGGAGGCGGAGGCGGCCGGGAAGGAAGGCGCGGAGCCGGAGAAGCCTGCGGCCGACGCCGAAGCCGACGGGAAACCAGGTTCCGAGGAGAAGAAGCCCGACGCGTCGTAGGAGGGCGGAGCGGCCCTCGCAGGATTGGTGGTTGTTGGGGGGGGATGATGTCTGACGAGATCCGGCTCGGGGTCTTTCTGGGGTTCGGGATGATCACCCTCGTGTCCGGCGCGGTCGTCGCGCTGGCGCGGACGATCATCTACAGCGTTTTCGCGCTGCTCTTCACCTTCTTCGGCGTCGCGGGTCTGTACGTCCTGCTCCACGCCGACTTCCTGGCGGCGACGCAGGTGATGATCTACGTCGGAGGGATCCTGGTCCTCCTTCTCTTCGGCGTGATGCTGACCCACAAGATCGCCACCGTGCAGCTCCGGAGCGCGAGCATGCAACGAGGGCCCGCCGCTCTGATCTGCGGCGGGCTCCTGGCGTTGCTGCTGTACGTGATCTTCAAGACGCCCTGGCCGGTCAAGGAGCTCGGCCCCGCAACCCCGACCGTCCAGCGGATCGGCCGGTATCTGATGACCGACTACCTCCTCGCGTTCGAGGTGATCTCGGTGCTGCTCTTCGCCGTGCTGGTCGGGGCGGCGCTGATGGCGCGGCGGGAGACGAACCGATGATCCCGCTGCAAGGGTATCTCGTGATCGCCGCGGTCCTCTTCGTGCTCGGCCTCTTCTGTGTCATGACGAGGCGGAACGCCGTGACGATCCTCATGGGGATCGAGCTGATCCTGAACTCCGCCAACGTCAACTTCATCGCCTTCGCGCGCTACTGCGCGCCGGACATCCAGGGACACGTCTTCGCCATCTTCGTGATCATCATGGCGGCGGCGGAGGCGGCGATCGCCCTGGCGATCGTGCTGAATCTCTACAAGCGAATCAACTCTATCGACGTCGACGAAGTCGACATGATGCGGGGCTAACGGACATGGAAACGCACATGGCGACGAACATGCCGGCAGACATGGTGACGTCCCTCGTTCTGATCCTGTTGCTTCCGCTCGCCGGGTTCGCGATCCAGATGTTCTTCGGGACCCGGCTGCCGCGGAAGGGGGACTGGCTCTCGACCGGATTGATCGGGATCTCGCTCGTTCTGGGGATCGTGATGTTCATCCGGACGCTCGGCGTCTTCGACGCGGGCTACGCGCGTCAGGTCCACTGGCCGTGGATCGACATCGGAGGGTTCCGGGTCGGGATGGGGATCCTCTTCGACAATCTGACGGCGGTGATGCTGATGGTCGTCGGGATCGTCAGCTTCCTGGTCCACCTGTTCTCGATCGGGTACCTGCACGGCGACGTCCGCTACTCCCGCTACTTCGGCTACCTCGGAATCTTCAGCTTCTCGATGCTCGGGCTGGTGCTCTGCGACAACCTCCTGGCCCTCTACGTCTTCTGGGAGCTGGTCGGCCTTTCCTCGTACCTCCTCATCGGACACTGGTTCGAGAAGAAGTCGGCCAGCGACGCGGCGAAGAAGGCGTTCCTGACCACCCGGATCGGGGACGTCGGCATGTTCATCGGGATCATGATCCTCTACGCGAAGCTCGGGACCTTCCGCTTCGACGAGATCTTCGCCGCCGTCGCCGACGGGGAGATCGGCGGATCGCTGCTGACGTGGGCCGGGGTCGGCCTCTTCTGCGGCGCGATTGGAAAGAGCGCCCAGTTCCCGCTGCACGTCTGGCTGCCCGACGCGATGGAGGGTCCGACCCCGGTCAGCGCCTTGATCCACGCCGCGACGATGGTCGCCGCCGGCGTCTACATGGTGGGACGCCTGTTCCTCCTCTTCACCCCCGAGGCGTTGCTCGTGATCGCCTACATCGGCTTGATCACGGCCGTGATGGCGGCGTCGATCGCGATCGTCCAGACCGACATCAAGAAGGCGCTGGCCTACTCGACGATCTCGCAGCTCGGATACATGATCACCGCACTCGGGGTGGGGGGATACACGGCCGGCCTGTTCCACCTGATGACCCACGCCTTCTTCAAGGCACTGCTCTTTCTCGGCAGCGGAAGCGTGATCCACGCGGTCCATTCGCAGGAGATGCCGGACATGGGCGGGCTGCGCAAGAAGATGCCGGTCACCTTCTGGACGTTCCTCGTCGCGACGCTGGCGATCTCGGGCGTGCCGGGCCTGTCCGGCTTCTTCAGCAAGGACATGATCCTCGGCGCCTCGCTCGCTTTCGGGATGGAGCACTCCTCGCATCTGATCATCTTCCTGCTCCTCCTGGTCACCGCCGGGGTCACGGCGTTCTACATGTTTCGGGTCGTCTTCCTGACCTTCCTGGGACGGCCGCGGGACGAGGAACGGTACGCGCACGCGCACGAGTCTCCCGCGGTGATGACGATTCCGCTGACGGTCCTGGCGGTCCTGGCCGTCGGCTCTGCCTGGGGCGGCTGGTTCCAGGCGCTCGTCGTGAAGCCGGAGCTGGGGCAGTACCGGACGGCGGCCGTGGCTCCGGCGGTTCCGGGCGGAGAACACGGGGAGGCGCACGCCGGGGAACATCACGAGGCGGTCCACGACGAGACGACCATCCCGGATGCGCTCCATGCGGATCCGGAGGGGCACGAGACCCACGTGGCGGGGGGCGACCATGCCGACCACGGCGCGGCCCACCGGGCGCACCAGATCGCGATGATCACCTCGATCCTCGCCGCCGGGCTCGGGATCCTGCTCGCGTGGCTCTTCTACGGGCGGAGGCTCTTCTCCGCCGAGACGGTCCGCCGGCGCCTGGCCGCGGTCCATCTCCTGTTGAGCAAGAAGTACTACTTCGACGAGATCTACGCGGTCGGCGTCGTGGGGACGACCCTCTGGGTCTCGCGGGCGGCGCGCGCGTTCGACACGCACGTGGTCGACGGCGCGGTGAACGGCACCGCCTGGCGGGCGCGGGGGTTTTCCTGGTTCATCGGCCTGTTCGACAACACGGTGATCGACGGGATGGTCAACGGGGTGGCCGGAACGGTGACGGCCTGGGGCCGGCAGTTCCGGAGGATCCAGACCGGCAAGATCCAGAATTACCTGCTGGGCCTGGTCGCCGTCGCCTTGATTCTGGCGTTCGTCCGTCTGGTCCGGGGGTTCTGATGATGGGCGGCGCGCTCATCGGTATGGGAGGAGGAAGATGACGGGCCACGTTCTCTCTTGGACAACCTTCTTTCCCTTGATCGGGATGGCGGTGATCCTGGCGATGCCGCGGAACCGCCCGAACCTGATCAAGTGGACGGCGGCCGCCGCCTCGGCGGTCCCGCTGGTCCTGTCGGTCTGGATCTTCGTCAACTTCGACCGCGGCGAGGCGGGCCTGCAGTTCGTCGAGAGGGTGCCCTGGATCCGCGCGTTCAACATCGAGTACTTCATGGGGATCGACGGGTTGAGCGTGCCGATGGTGATCCTGACCGCGCTCCTGTCCTTCCTCTGCATGTTCGCCTCCTGGAACATCAACAAGATGGTGAAGGGGTACTTCGCCCTGTTCCTCCTGCTCGAGACGGGGATGATGGGGGTCTTCTGCGCCCTCGATTTCTTCCTGTTCTTCGTGTTCTGGGAGGTGATGCTCCTGCCGATGTACTTCCTGATCGGGATCTGGGGCGGGCCGCGGCGGGAGTACGCCGCGATCAAGTTCTTCCTGTACACGCTGCTGGGCAGCGTGCTGATGCTCCTGTCGATGATCGCCCTCTACCTGATGCACGATCCGCACACGTTCGACATGACCCGTCTCTGGACCGAGTACGGCGTCTACGGACGGACGTTCCAGCTCATCGTCTACGTGGCGCTCTTCATCGGCTTCGCGATCAAGGTGCCGGTCTTCCCGTTCCACACCTGGCTCCCCGACGCGCACGTCGAGGCCCCGACTGCGATCTCCGTGATCCTGGCCGGCGTTCTGCTGAAGATGGGGATCTACGGGATGCTCCGGATCAGCTATCCGATCCTGCCGGTCGCCACGGTCTATTTCGCCTACGGCTTGGCGGTCCTGGGGGTGATCAACATTCTGTACGGCGCGTTATGCGCGATGGCCCAGAAGGATCTCAAGAAGCTGGTGGCGTACTCGTCGATCAGCCACATGGGATATTGCCTGCTCGGGATGGCCGCGTTGACGCCGGCGGGAATGAACGGGGCCGTCCTGCAGATGTTCAACCATGGAACGACCACGGCGATGCTCTTCCTCCTGGTCGGCGTGATCTACGACCGGGCGCACCACCGCGACATCGAGGGGTTCGGCGGGCTCGCCACCCAGATGCCGGTCTATACCGGGATCGTGACCGTCGCGTTCTTCGCCTCGCTGGGCCTGCCGGGCTTGAGCGGCTTCATCAGCGAGGCGCTGGTCTTCCTGGGGGCGTTCCCGGTCTTCCAGACGTTGACGATCATCGCCGTGATCGGAATCGTCCTGACCGCCGGCTACATTCTCTGGACCTTGCAGCGGATGTTCCTCGGGACCCTGAACGAGAAGTACAAGTCGCTGCCCGATATCAACGGGCGCGAGCTGTTCACGCTGGTCCCGCTGGCGATCATCGTCATCGTCCTCGGCGTCTGGCCGATGCCGGTCCTGGACCTGATGCGCCGGTCTCTCGGTTGGATCGCCGAGATGGCCCAGAGGGTGTAGGGGAGGGCGTCGATGGAAGGGCTCGAACAGCTGGGGACCTACCTGGTCCTGGACATTCTCCCGAGCATCCGGTGGTTCGTTCCGGAGATCATCCTGTTCGCCGGGTTCACGCTGGCGATCTTCGCCGACCTGACGACGGACAAGCCCGGTGCGACCCGATCGGCCTGGGTCGCCCTCGGGAGCCTGGTCGCGGCGCTGGCGGCCACGATCGCCGGGATGGGCGCCGCGCTGCCCGAAGGGCTCGGCGGCCTCTCCCTCTTCCGCGGGGCGGTCGTCTTCGATCCTCTCGCCAACTTCTTCAAGGTCCTCTTCCTGGTCGCCACGATCCTGGTGGTGATCCTGATCCTCCGCTCCCGCGATTTCGGCTTGCGGAAGATGGGGGAGCTGCACGCGCTCTTGCTGGTCGTCGCGGCGGGGCTGTGCCTCATGGCGAGCAGCACGCATCTCCTGCTTCTCTACCTGTCGCTCGAGATGGTCAGCTACGTCTCCTACGTCCTGGTCGGTTACGTCAAGGAGGACCGGCGGGCGTCGGAGGCGGGACTGAAGTACGTGCTGTTCGGCTCGGTCTCCTCGGGCGCGATGATCTTCGGCCTCTCGATCCTGTACGGCCTGACCGGCGAGATGAACCTCACGAAGATCGGCGCGGCGCTCGCGGTCTCTCCGGGGACCGAGCCGGCCGTCCTGGTCGCAAGCTTCCTGGTGATGGCCGGAATCGGGTACAAGATCGCCGCGGTGCCGTTCCACTTCTGGTGCCCGGACGTCTACGAGGGGGCGCCGACGCCGCTGACCGCGTTCCTTTCGGTCGCTCCGAAGGCGGCCGGGTTCGCGATGCTCGCGAGGGTGACGATCCATCTGTTCGGGCAGGCGGGGTCCCTGCTGGCGATCGACTGGCCGCTCGTGATGGCGGTCTTCTCGGCCCTGACGATGACGCTGGGGAACGTGATCGCGGTGCAGCAGAGCAACGTCAAGCGGCTCCTCGCCTACTCCTCGATCGCGCACGCAGGCTACCTCCTGATGGGGCTGGCCTGCGTCGACCGGGCGACCGGGACGCTCAGCGAGCGGGGGCTGTTCGGGGTGCTCTTCTACCTCGTCGTCTATCTCTTCATGAACCTCGGAGCGTTCGCCGTGGTGATCGCGCTGCGCGAGAAGGTGTCGGATGAGGAGGAGATCGACAGCTACCGAGGGATCGGTCCGCGCGCCCCGCTCCTCGGCGTGGCGATGGCGATCTTCCTCTTCTCGCTCACCGGGCTCCCGCCGCTGGCCGGCTTCGTCGGGAAGTTCTTCCTGTTCGCCGCGGTGATCGAGGCGGAGCTGTATTGGCTCGCCGTCGTGGGGATCCTGAACAGCGTGATCTCGCTCTACTACTACGCCCGGATCCTGAAGGCGATGTACCTCGAGCGGGTCGACGAGACGGGGGAGGCGCCGCCGCTGCGGCTGGCCCCGTCTCACTCGGTCCTGCTCGTCGTCCTCGCCGCTCCGACGGTCCTGCTGGGGATCTTCTGGGCACCGCTGGCGGGTCTCGTGCAGCGGTCGGTCGGGTTCCTGTTCTGAGCCGGGCGGCCGTCCTCTCGGCCTTTCTGCTCGCGGCCCCGCTGGCCGCCGGGGCCACCGTGCCGATCGCGGGGCTCGACTCGCTGGCGTCGCGGACGCTGCAACGCGCGATGGACCGGATCGGCGTCACCCGCGCCGAGCTCGGGTTCGAGAAGCTCTACGCCGAAGACGATACGTTCCGCCTGGGGATCGTCGAGGAGCTGCTGCGCGATCCGCTGCGGAT
>WJJW01000258.1 GCA_014729455.1 Candidatus Eiseniibacteriota bacterium | reverse complement strand
GGTTGGAGGCGACCGATGAGGGAACCCCGGACGTCCGGCTCCGCCGCTTCGCCCCCGACGGCACGCCGGCCGGTGCGGTCCGGACCGTCGCCGCGCCGACGAGCGGTTGGCGGAGCGGAGTGGCCCTGGCGACCGATCCGCACGGACGGACCCTCGTCGCCTGGAACGAGGAGTCGGACGACGGACGAGAGAGCGATCTCCACGCGCGGATCCTCGGGACCGACGGGGAGTTCCGCTCGGAGGTCTTCCGCGCCAACCGGTTCGACGAGGGGTCCCAGGCGCTGGCCCCCGCGTCGGGCGCTCGCCGGGTCGCGCTGGGAGCCGACGGCCGGATGGCCTTCGCCTGGCATGGCGACGCCGGCACCGGCGACGAGAGCGGTGCCAACGTGACGATCCTCCGCCCGCGCGATCCGGCGCTGCTCGGCGATCTCGCCGCCGGCGTCGAGAGGATCCGCGGGCGACTGCTGGCCCTGATGCCGGAGCGATCCCCGAAGCTCGACGCGAACGCCGCGCCCTACGTCCCGCCGACCTTCGATGAGACGCGACGCAGCCCGCTGCTCGACCCGAACGCGCTCGTCCGTGACGGCCGCGACATCGGCTTCACCGGCTTCACGAACACCGGCTGGAGGCCGCCCGACCCGCACATGGCCACCGGGATCGATCACGTCATGGGGATCGTGAACGGCGGGATCGCCGCCTACGAGAAGGACGGGACGCTCCTCTGGGAGGACGACATCTCCGGATCGGGCGGGTTCTGGGGCGAGGTCGGAGCGGACTACTTCGTCTTCGATCCCGAGGTGATCTTCGACCCGTACGAGAACCGCTTCATGGCGATGGCGAACGAGAGGAGCGACGACAACCGCTCGACGTTCCTTCTCGGCATCTCGAGCACGAGCGATCCGGGCGATCCCTGGTACAAGTACCGGCTCGACGTCACGACGCTGGCCGGCAACGACATCGATTCGCCGAACCTCGCCGTCGACCGCGACGCGATCTACCTGACCGCGGACTTCTTCAATCCGCAGAAGTACCTGGTCTACATCATCGACAAGAGCTCGGTCATCGACGGAGGCGTGGCGAGCACGACCGACGTCCTCCACACGGGGACCCAGTCGTTCGGCATCCCGGTGATGTACACCGACGACGCGCCGAACATGTACATGATCGAGCACTTCGAGTCGGATCCGTCGTCGAGCGTCCGGCTCTGGGCGATCGAGGATCCGCTGACCTCCCCGAGCTTGGTGAGCACCACGCTGAACGTCGATCCGTACTACCGGCCGGCGGACCTGCGCAGCCAGGGGACGGGCATCCGGCAGGCGGCGTTCGATTCGCGCTTCTGGAGCTGCATGTATCGTGACGGATCGCTCTGGGCGTGCCACCACATCTCGCTCAGCAACTCCCCGCGGGTGACGGTCTCGCGCTGGTACGAGATCGAGATGAACGGCTGGCCGGAGTCGGGGAATCCCCCGACGCTGCGGCAGCAGGGCACGGTCGCCCCACCGAACGAGGTCTTCTGCAGCTTCAACTCGATCACCGTCAACGAGCACGGCGACGCGGTCATGGTCTTCGCCCGCTCGTCGGTGAACGAGTACTTCTCGATCTCCCGGACGGTTCGTTACAGCGGCGACCCGCTCGGGACGATGCGTCCGCCGGAGTTCGTCAAGCAGAGCGACGCGGTCTACGGACAGAATCGCTGGGGCGACTACAGCGCGATCGTGGTCGATCCGGTCGATTCGCGGACGTTCTGGATGCACCACGAGTACGCGCCGTCGACGAACAACTGGCATACGTGGATCCAGGGCGAGCAGGTCATCGATCCCGCCGCGGTCGGTGATCCCGTGGAGGCCCTGGCCGCCACGTTGCGGGTGACGCCGAGCCCGACGACGGGACCGGCGACCGTCCGGTTCTCGCTTGCGCGCGAGCAGGAGGTCGTCGTTTCGATCTTCGACGTGGCCGGCCGGCGGGTGCGTCAGGTGGAGCCGGGGCAGCTCGGCGCCCGGGAGCACCAGATCCGCTGGGACGGGCGCGACGACGCTGGCCGGCCGGCGGCGAACGGTGTCTACCTGGTTCGGCTGACCGGAGCGGACGGGAGCCTGCTTGGAAGTGAGAGGATCGTCGTCGCGCGCTGAGGCGCAGGGAAGCGGGGCCCGGCGGAGGCGTGCCGGGCTCCCCGCTTGCGCGCTGCTCGTCTTCGCCCTCCTTCCGGCGAGCGTGGCGGCGGCGTTCCATGATGGAGGCTCCGCCGCCTGCTCGGGCTGCCATACGATCCACAACAGCGAGGACGGCCTTCCGGTCGATCCGGATCACCCGCAAGGGAACCAGTGGATCCTGGTCGCCGAGACGGCGAGCGACGTCTGTCTCGCCTGCCACGCGGAGCAGTTCGGCTCCGTTCTGGGGAGCGATCCCCTCGCGCCGCCACCGCTGAAAGGGGCGGGAAACTTCGTGTTCCTGCACGAGGACAACCTGAACGACGGACCGGACGGCGCCGTCGATCCGATCCCCGGCGATGCCGCCGGCCACAACATCAATGCGCCGGCATACGGGCTTTCGGCCGACGCGACGCATTCGACGTCCCCCGGCGGGACGTTTCGCTCAGCGGACCTCGGCTGCACGAGCTGCCACGATCCGCACGGCAACGACTCGTTCCGCATGCTCAACGGGATCGGGCCGGTCCAGGGGGGCACGGCGTTGTTCACCGCTCCGGCTCCGGAAGGGGAAGGGATCGATCTGCTGGTCGGCGAGGAGTCGCGGACCGAGCACAGCGCGTACCGCTCGGGGGTGAGCGATTGGTGCGGCAACTGCCACGGTCGCTACCATCAGGGGCCGCCGGATCCGTTCCACCATCCGACGGATCGAGCGTTCGGCCGGCGCCTCGCCACGCAGTACAACTTCTACGACGGCACCGACGATCCGGGCGGCGGGGATCCCGCGACCGCCTACCTGCCGGAGGTGCCGTTCGAGGATTCCGGCGCCGACGTCCACTCGACGCAGGGCGCGGAGACGACGAGCCGGCTGCACTGCCTGAGCTGCCACCGCGCGCACGCGACCTCGGCTCCGCACGCCGGCCGCTGGGACTTCAACGTGAAGCTTCTCGCCGAGGACGGGGTGGTCTCCGGCTCCTATCCGATCCCCGATCCCTACGACAGCCCGAACCAGAAGCAGCTCTGCCAGAAATGCCACAGCATCCAGGATCACGACGACCTGCCGTTCGAGTCGATCGAGACGGAGTGACCCCTAGTTTCCGGCGACCGCCTCCGCCGCCTCCAGCCCCGACCGGATCGCCCCCTCCACGCTCGGCTCGCGGGTGAGGTCGCCCGCCAGGACGAGGCCGGGGCGGCGCGTCCGCGCCTCCGGCAGCCGTTCCGCCATCCCCGGCTCCAGCGCCCACTGGGCGTGCGGGAGCTTCACCGTTCGCAGCCAGCGCCAGGTGTGGGTCAGCCCGTGCGGGAAGTAGTAGGCCATGTCGTGGCGGATCTTCTCGGAGATGTCGCCGTCGTGGATGTCGTGCGTCCCCAGGATCGCGCCCATCAGCAGGTGGCGCCCTTCCGGCGCGAGCGCCGGCGCGACGTTCGAGAGGACGGCGAAGTGGCTCGTCCAGGTCCCGGGCTCGGCGACGACCACGAGTCGCTTCTCCTCGGTCGGAGGCCGGTCGGCCGTGAAGTAGCAGACGGTGACGCCGCGGTGGGCGTACTCCGGCATCTCCAGTCCGGACAGCTCCGCCGCGACGCTCGGTTCGACGGCGAGCACGGTCCTCTCGGCGCGCACCTCCCGCTCGCCGACCCGGATCCCCTCGACCGCGTCGCCATCACCGAGGAGTCCGTCGACCCGGGCGGAGGTGTGGATCGCCCCGTCCGGAATCGCGGCGGCGACCTGCCGCGGGATCGCGCCGGTCCCGGCCGCGGGGATCCCGACCGGCCCCGCGTCGAGCGCCTTGAAGACCGACTCGAAGTAGCGGGAGGAGATCCCGAGATCGGGATCGAGGAAGACGCCGCGGAAGAACGGAACGAAGAACGAGCCGATCACCTTCTCGGAGAAGCCGAGCCCGCGCAGGTGGTCGAGCGCCGCGCGGTCCGGACGCCGGCGGATCGCCGCCTCGTCCTCGCCGCGGAGACGGTTGCGCATTCCCCGGAGCTTCCACTTGTCGCCGAGCGAGGCGAGCGGGAACGCCAGCGCCTCGCGCAGGCTCCCGCCGCGCTCCGGATCCGTCAAGGGAACCAACCGGCCGGCGCGCGCGATGAGGCAGCCCGGGTCGAATGGCTGCAGATCGAGCGTGCCGGCGTCGATCTCCCGCGCGAAGCTCGGGTAGCCGGTTACGGTCACGTGGAAGCCGTGGTCGAGCAAGAACCCCTCGCGGTGGCGCTCGGTCCGCATCCGGCCGCCGATCTCCTCCTCGGCTTCGAAGACGTGGACGTCGCGGCCGGCGCGGGACAGCGCGCGCGCGCAGATCAGGCCGGACAGACCGCCGCCGATGACGGCGACGTCGACCCGTTCGGGGAGATCGGGGGACTCGGTGGGCTCGGATCGGTCATTCGGATCGTTCATCGCAGAAGGCTCTCCTCGAACCCTTCCGGGGGCTCGTAGCCGAGAAGTTGGAACAGGGTCGCCGCGATGTTCGGCAGACCCGCTTCGGGTAGATCGTCGCGAAGAGAAACCGGATCGCGCCCCTTCGGACCGGCGATGATGAACGGGACCGGGTTGAGGCTGTGGCTCGGGCGGATCTTCGGGCGGCCGGTCTTCTCATCGGTCTTGATCCCGCCGGTCTTGTCGTGCTCGTACATCTCGTCGGCGTTTCCATGGTCGGCGGTCACGACGAGGATCCCGTTCATCTCCGAGACCGCCCGGGCGAGCCGGCCGAGCGAGAGGTCGACCGCCTCCACCGCATAGACGACCGCCGGGAGCTTGCCGGTGTGGCCGACCATGTCGCCGTTGGCGTAGTTCAAACGGACGAAACGGTACGTTCCCTTGCGCAGCTCCAGGATCACGCGGTCGGTGATCTCGGCCGCCTTCATCCAGGGACGGTCTTCGAAGGGCGGCTCGTTGGAGGGGATCTCGATGTACCGCTCGTGCTCGACGTCGAACATGCCGCTGCGGTTGCCGTTCCAGAAGTAGGTGACGTGTCCGTACTTCTGCGTCTCACTGCAGGCGAGCTGGCCGATCGCGTTGCGGGCGAGGTACTCCCCTATCGTCCGCTCGATCGTCGGAGGGGGGACCAGGAACCGCTTGGGGATCTTCTCGTCGTCGTCGTACTGCATCATCCCGGCGAAGACTGTGTCGGGTCGATCCCCGCGGTCGAAGTGCGGAAACGACTCCTGCTCGAACGCGCGACTGATCTCGATCGCCCGGTCGCCGCGGAAGTTGAAGAAGACGACCGAGTCGCCGTCGCGAATCGGTCCGACGGGATCGCCGCTCTCGTCCGTGATGACGAACGGAGGGAGGTTCTGGTCGGTGATGCCGGGCTCCTCGTCGCGATAGGTCTCGATCGCCTCCTGCGCCGAGGAGAAGGTGCGCGCGTCGCCGTGGACGTGGGCGTTGTAGCCGCGCTCGACGATCCGCCAGTCGGCCTCGTAGCGGTCCATGGTCGTGATCATCCGGCCCCCGCCGGAAGCGATCCGGTAGCTCCGGTCCTTCTTGTCGTCGATCTCCGCGAGGAGCGACTCGAGGGGCTCGACATAGTCGAGAGCGGAGGTCTCCGGAACGTCGCGACCGTCCAGCAGCGGGTGGACGCGCAGCGTCTCGATTCCGATCCGATCCGCTTCCCGGATCAGGGCGAAGAGATGGTCGATGTGGGAGTGGACGTTCCCGTCGGAGAGCAGACCGATCAGGTGGAACGTGCCGCCGCCGTCGAGGCAGCGTTTCGCGAGCTCATTCCATGTCTCACCCTCGAACAGACTTCCATCCTTCAATGCCAGGTTGACCCGCTTGGCTCCCTGGTCGATCACGCGCCCGGCGCCGATCGCGTTGTGGCCGACCTCGGAGTTGCCCATGTCGTCGTCGCTGGGCAGCCCGACGGCCACGCCGTGCGCCTTCAGCGCGCGCCAGGGATGCTCCTCGCGGAGTCGATCGAGAACCGGCGTCCACGCGCGCGCGACCGCGTCCCCCTCGTCGCCGGGGCCGAGCCCGACGCCGTCGAGGACGACGAAGACGACCGGCCCTTCGGGGGGCGGGAATCGATCGCTGCGCTTCAGGGTCCAATCCAACGATTCGCCTCCTTTCGTTTCGGTCGCGGCCTCTCAGACCGGAAGATACACCGTTCCGCGCTTCGCGCCCTGCCGGCGGAGGAGGCCGGATCGGACGAGACGGGCGAGGTTGTCCTTGACGGTGTTCCGGTTCGCCCCGGTCTCGCGGAGGACGTCCCCGGCGGTGACGCGCCCGTTGCGGTGGGCGAGGGTGAGGATCGCCTCCTGGAGGGCGGACCGGGAACTGACCACCTGGGTCCGGCGCCAGAGCTCCTCGGCCCGGGTGCCGGCGTGGAGCAGGAGACGGACGAGATGGTCGAGCCACAGACCGAGACGTTCCTCGAGGTCTCCGGTACGGTCGTCCCACGGGGGGGAGGTCTCCGGATCGGCGGCGAGTCCGGGATCGATCCAGGAGAGTTCGATCGGGGCGAAGAGGGTCTGGATGTACCCCCTCTGAAGGAGCATCATCCGGAGTCCGAGAAGAAATAGGTGGGGATGGGTGGGATCCTTTGTAAAGACATGACGTAATCCACCGTAAAAGGCGGCCAGCTCGAGCAGGGTCGCTCCGCCCGCCTCTCTCTCGATCTTCCCGGCATGGTTGCGAAGGAAGAGGAGGACCGAGGCGGATCGCTCGGTCTCCTCGCTCGCCGGCTCCGCCAGGATCCGGCAGAGCTGGGCGACCTCTCCCCGGGACCATCCGAACGCCCGGTACCAGCCGTGGACGAACTGGATCGCCCGGAAGTAACTCCAGGCGCGCTCGTGCTCCCTCGGTGCGTCTTGCGGCTGGGAAGGGGAGAGGATCCGCTCCCGGATCGTCCGGTTGATCGGCGTCGTGCTGTTCAGGCCCCAGGCCGCCGCGACCATCGCTTCCTGGCGGACCGGCTCCAACCGGACCGCGGGGCTCTCGATCCGGGCTTCCCAGCGTCCACGCTGGCGCTCCACCGCCGAGAGGGCCTCCCAACGGTCGAGATTTAGGTAGAAGTCGGTGGATTGGGCGGCCATGGCCCACTGATAACCCGGAAACCGGCCCTCCGCAAGCCGCGGTTTTCCCTCACGCCGGTTCCTCTCCCGGGCGGATCGGGCGCCGCATCTCCTTGGTCCGGGACCGGGCTTTCTTCTCGGCCGTCCGGCGCTGGCGGGAGGCGGTCGTCGGACGGGTCCGGATCCGCTTCTTCGGCCGGCGCGCCCGCTCCTCCAGAGCCTGGCGGATCCGGTCGAGGGCGCGGAGCTTGTTGGCCGACTGGCTGCGGCTCTCGGTGGCGATCCGCACGAGTCCCGTCGGGCGGTGGCGGACGCGGACCGACGATTCGGTCTTGTTCTTCTTCTGTCCGCCGGGGCCGGAGGAACGAAACGGCGTGACGTCGCACTCCTCGAGGAGGCGTCGCATCTCTCGGGTCCAGCGCAACGCCATGCGGGCTCACCCTCCGTGGATCGTGACGATCACGTCCCGCGACCCCCGGGGCCCGTCGAACTCGCAGAGGAAGATGTTCTGCCACCGCCCGAGCGCGAGGTCGCCCGCCGCGATCGGGAGGATCTCGCCCGGACCGAGGGCGGCCGCCTTGATGTGGGCGGCCCCGTTGTCGTCGATCCGGTCGTGGCGCCAGCGGCCCTCGGGAACGAGCCGGTCGAACGCGTCCATGAAGTCGTCGAGGAGCTGCGGGTCGTCGTTCTCGTTGACGATGATCGCCGCGGTGGCGCCGGTGACGAAGACGTGGCAGGTTCCTGCCGCGACGCCGCTCTTCCGCACCACGTCGCGGACGCGGTCGGTCAGGTCGAGCAGCTCCCGCCGGCGGGAGGTGCGTACGGTGAGGGTCTCCTGGATCGCCATTCCCCGGTTCCTTGCAGCCTGCAACCCGCGCAGCATAGCATAGCGACGCCGCCGCGATCGGCGCGAGGAGGAGCGATGATCCGCGTACGACTGGAGGATGAGGTCCGGGAGTTCTCTTACGAGGAGTTCATCCGGGCGATTCAGGAAGGACGAGTGCAGGCGGAGACGCCCGTCTCGAGCGAGATCCTGACCTCCGGCGATTGGAAGCAGGCCGGACAGCTCCAGTTCTTCCGTTCCTGGGCGCCGCCCGGGTCGGTGCCGGAGGAATCTCCGGAGGCCGAAGAGAAGATCGAGGCGGGGACCGAGACGGAGCGAGGACCCGAGCCCGAACCGGAGTCCGAACCGGATCCCGTCGCGGGCGTTGAACCCGAGCCCGAACGGGATCGCGAAGCGGAGCCGACGGAGAAACCGGCGCCTCCGGAACGGGAATCGGAGCGACTGGAACCGGAGCCACCGGAGCCGGGACCTTCCGCCGGCGATCCGATCCCGTGGGAGATGGGCGACCGGCTCGGCATCACGCCCCGCGCGATCTGGACGGTCGCCCTCGCCTTCCGTGAAGTGGACGACTTCTTCCGCCGGATCGCCCGTGGCGTGTCGGTGTTTCCCGCGCTCACGTTCGGACTGCTGATCTACGCGATCGCCTCGCTGGTCGAAGCGATCTATGGCGCGCTCCTCTGGGCCGGGCTCGGCGACAACGTGCGCGAGTTCCTCGCCTCGGTGCCAGGCGCCGAGCCGGGAATGGAGATGCCCGGGGCGGGCGACATCTTCAGTTCCCATGGCGTGGCGATCCTGTTCTATCCGCTCTTCGCGTTCCTCTGGAGCTGGGTGGTCCACCTCTTCCTGCGGATGTTCGGCAACCCGGCGCGCGGGATGACCGACACGTTCCGGATCGTCAACTACTCGATCGCTCCGCTGGTGCTGACCGTGATCCCGATCTGCGGGAACCTGATCGGTTGGATCTGGGTGGTCCTCCTCTCGGTCCGCGGTCTGATCCGCAACCAGGAGATGGAGGGTTCTTCGGCGCTGCTGGCGGTCCTGATCCCGTTCGTCCTGATCGCCGGGATCTACTTCTTTCTCGTCGTCCGTTCATTCCCCGGACTCGGAGCCGCGGGATGACCGCGGTGGGCGGCGAGAAGGTCCGGCTGTACACCGACGGGGCTTGCAGCGGCAACCCCGGTCCGGGCGGATGGGGAGCGATCCTCGTCGATGATTCGACCGGCGCGCGCCGGACGATCTCGGGCGGCGCCCCCGCGACGACGAACAATCGGATGGAGCTGACCGCGGTGATCGAGGGGCTCCGCCTGCTGCGGCGTCCCTCCGACGTCGACGTCTATACCGACTCGGTCTACGTCGCCAAGGGGATCACCGAGTGGATCCACGACTGGGTGCGGCGCGGCTGGAAGACGGCGGCGAAGAAGCCGGTCCTGAACGAGGACCTGTGGCGGGCTCTGCTGGATCTCGTCGAAAGGCAACAGCGGATCGACTTCCATTGGGTGCGCGGTCATGCCGGCCATCCGGAGAACGAGGAGTGCGATCGGCTGGCCGTGCGCGCGTGCGAGGAGATCCGGGGGAAGGGTCGCAAGGCCCGCCACGTCGACGATCCGTAGAGCTATAGATTGTGTTTCGAAGATTGCAGCTCCGGAGATCCAAGATCGAGGGGGATCGTCGGTTGGGCGATTCCCCCTCTTCGTACTAGAAGGCGTAGCGCAGCGCGTGCCGCCGCCCGTTGGCGACCTGCCGCGTCTTCACCTCCCGCCGGTAGTAGCGCATGAGCCGCTCCGGAAGCCGTACCCGAGCCGGAAACAGCCGCCCTCCCAGCAGCTCCTTCACCGTCAGCTTGCCCTCCCGGAGGCTCAACCGCTGCGCCGGCGTCGCATCCTGCTTGCGCTCCGAGAACGACTTCATGTAGTTGCGCCAGACCTGGAAGATCGCCAGCCGCTCGGCCGCCGCCTGCCGCCTCTTGGAGAAGGCGATCGTCTCCCGCTTGTGGTTGCTCCCCGAGTGGCGCACCAACAGATCCAGCAAGTTCACGGGAAACAGCGGGTTGCCCGGCGTCCGCGCTCGCCTCGAGGAGATCACCGCGTGCCCCCGCACACACAGACCCTCCACCCGGCGCAATGCCCGAGGATATGCCCGGTGCTCGTCGGAGCGGATCTCCACCTCTCCCCCCTGCGGAAGCACCAGCCGAAGC
>WJJW01000257.1 GCA_014729455.1 Candidatus Eiseniibacteriota bacterium | reverse complement strand
TCGTGGACCAGCGTAGCCGTGTGGATCAACTCGATCACGGTCGCGGCGAAGACCGGGTCCCGCTTCGGCTCTCCCTCGAGTCGCGAGATCAGCAGCGTCAGCGCCGGGCGGAATCGCTTCCCCGCCATCCCGAGCAGGTGATCGCCGACCTGCTGGATCAGCGGGATGTGCGAGTGGAAGAACTCCCGCAGGATCTGCTGCATCCGCTGGAGGTCGGGCTGGATCGGTTCCTGGAAGGAGTGGAGCTGCTGGTCTGTCTGGAAGGACCGAAGATAGGTCTCCAGCTTGGAACTCGACACACACCTCCCCTTTCCCTGCGCGCCGCTGTGTCCCACCCGCAAGCCGCGCGGGAAGGGCTCACGCCGAAGGCGGTTCGCTCCCCCCGTCCTCCCCGGGGAGCACGCGCGGGAGCCTCATTACCGTAACCGCGAAGCTAGCATCCGGCGTGAAAAAGTGTCAATCCACCGTCTCGACCGAGTCGAGGGGCGCGGCCTGGGCCAGCAGGATCGACTCCCAGGTCGACGGTCCGAGAAGAGCCCCCGCGACGAGATCCCGATCGATCTCGACCATCTCCCGCGCGAGGCGCTGGTAGTCGGCGAGCTGCCCGCTCGGGATCGGCTCGGCGGGAACGTTCTTCATCCGCAGAGGATCGATCGGGTGGTCGTCGACGCGGACCTCGTAGTGGAGATGAGGGCCGGTCGCCATGCCGGTGGCGCCGACGTAGCCGACCTTCTGCCCTTGCTCCACGCGAATGCCGGTGCGGATCCCCTTCGCCAGGCGGCTGAGGTGCCCGTACCGCGTCGAGTGGGTGGGCGAATGCCGGATCTCGACGAGCCGGCCGTACCCCCCTTTCCACCCCGCGAAGGTGACCTTCCCGTCGGCGGTCGAGACGACCGGCGTTCCGGTCGGGGCGGCGTAGTCGACCCCGTGGTGCGGGCGGTACTTCTTCAGAATCGGGTGGAATCGCCGCTTGGCGTAGGTCGAGGAGATCCGTCGGTAGTTGAGCGGGCTGCGGAGGAACGTCCGTTTGAGGCTTCCCCCTTCGAGATCGTAGTGTCCGCCCTTACCGCCGGCCGGGCGGTAGTAGACGCAGACCGCCTCCGCCTCCTCTCCCCGGTACCAGCCGTAGAGGATCTCGCCGTAGTCGCTGAACGCCCCGTCCACGTAGCGCTCCTCCACGAGCAGGCTGAAGGCGTCGCCCCGGCGGACCTCGGTGAAGAAGTCGATGTCGCCGGAGAAGATGTCGGAGACCTCCAGCGCGAGGCGCGGGACCCCGCCTGCGGCGATCAGCGCCTCCTCGAACGTCGAGAGGACCGATCCCGCCAGCTTCCGCACCCGAACCTCGGAGTCGACCGCCCGCGTGAACGACGCGATCGAGTCGCGACCCGGTTCGAACGCGAAGACGTAGATCCGTTCCGGCGCGATCCGGCAAACCACCTCCAGCAGCTCCCCCGCCTCGCCCCGCGTGAACTCCAACACCTGCCCCGGCCGGATGTCGTGAGGGTCGAAATAGTCGTTGGCGCGGATGGAGCCGAGGACCCCGCTGATCGCGCGCAGATCGAGATGGTTTCGGAACAGCAGCCCGCGGAGGTTGTCCCCGCGGTGGACCGTGTCGCGCGTGGTGTAGGTGCGCAGCTCCGGCACCGAGAGAGAGGCGGCTGCCGGGCCGGCGGGTCGGTCCTCCTCCTTTTCGCCGCTCCGCAAGAGCAGCAGCAGGAGAACCAGCACGACCCCGCCTCCGATGAGCAGGGTCGCGGTGCGGCGTCGTCTGGTCGGTCTCAAGAGACGGTCTCCCCCCGGCGGTTGCGCCCCGGCGCTTCGCTCCAACGGCAGACTAACCAGCCGGTTCCGGCCGTGTCAACGCCGGCTCGAGACCGCAAACCGTCCTCAGGCCGCCTTCGAGGCCGATTCCCGCCGCTTCGCCCGGTCGTGGGGGATCGCCAGGATGAACTTCGCTCCCCCTTCGGCCCCCTCCTCGACCCAGATGCGCCCCTTGTGGTTCTCCATGATCCGGAAGCAGGTCGCCAGCCCGTAGCCGTGTCCGTCCTTCTTCGTCGTGAAGCCGGGCTCGAAGATCCGCGCCCGCAGCTCCTCCGGGATCCCGGGGCCGTCGTCCTCGATGTCGACGTGGACGGCCCCCTTGCCCGTCGAGGTTCGCACGATGATCCGCCCCTGCGGCCTCTCCGCCTCCCCCATCGCCTGCGCGGAGTTGCGGCAGAGGTTCAGGATGATCTGCTGGATCTGGGACTGATCGGCCTGGACGGTCCCGATCGACGGGTCGAGGTCCAGCTCCAGCTTGTAGTGGTCGAACAGGTTCTGCGGCTGCAGGAACTCGACGGTCTCCTGGCAGAGGCCGTTCAGGTCGAACTGCGTCACCTGCGGCTGTCCCCCCGAAAACTGGAGCAACCCCTTCGCCAGGCGGCTGAGCCGCTCGATCTGCTTCCAGATGATCTCGGTGTCCTTCAGGAAGTCGGTCAGGTCGTGCTTCTTGAAGCGACGCTGGAGGAGTTCGGTCCGTCCGGAGAGAACCGCGATGTAGTTGTTCATCTCGTGTGCGATCGAGGAGGCCATCTCCCCCTTCGCGGCCATCTTCGCCGAGGAGATCAGCGCTTCGGTGGTCCGCTGCAGCTCGATGTAGGCGCGGTTCTGGTTCTTGACGATCACGAGCGGCAGGAAGAAGAGGAGCACGCCCGGGTAGCCGATCGCCAAGTAGGAGAGCAGCAGGATCGGGCTGAGAGCGAACAGCGCCCCGCTGGAGGTCAAGGCGTTCCGGTAGAGGTAGTTTTCCTTGAGCGTCGCCCAGAAGCCGACCCGCCGTTCGAGGGAGACCGCTCCGGCGACGAGCGCGGTGTTGGCGGCGAAATAGACGACGCAGCAGATCAACAGACCCGCTCCTCCACCGATGCTCGAGAAATGCTCGAGCCGGCCCGCCCCCCCCGCGAGGAGCCGGAACGCCGAGCCGGCCAGGAAGGCGGTGATCACCATCTGTCCGAACCCGAAGATCGATTTGATCCAGTCGCGTTTCTGGATGTAGCGGGTCGCGATCAGGACGGAAAGCCCGATGATCCACAGGGAGAGCTGGTTGCCGAAGAGGTAGAGCACGGCGACGTTGAACGCCGAAGCCATCGAGTCGGTCGCCTCGCCGGTCGGCGTCTCGAGCCAGAGCAACTCCGCGGTGACGCAGAAGACCAGCCAGAGCAGGAACGCCCAGGAGACGAGTCCTCCGAACCCGCCCTGCACGACGAGCAACGCCGTGCCCACCGCCACGACGAGCGCGACGTAGAGTGTGAGGCGGGCGTTTCCCTGGTAGAGGGGTCCTCGGCGGTGCCGAGGCTCCTCCTGGGCCGCTGTCGTTTCGTGTTCGCTCATGACCAACCTATTCTTATTTCGACCCTTTGCGGCCGGGGCTGAACCCCCACCTGGCCGCGTTGACCACCCGGGCGGGCGCTCCGTAGACTCGGCGGCCATGGAGGAACGGATCACGCGATCGAGCGGCGTGGGATTCGCCGAACCGCCCGAGGGGTGGCTCGGTAGGGCACAAGCCGTTCTCGCGCTTCGAGATGGAGGAGTCAGCCTCGCTCCGTTCGCCTCGCTCAACCTCGGTCGCAGCGCCGGCGACGATCCGCTCGCCGTCGACGAGAACGAACGCCGGCTCCGGGCCGCGCTGCGGGCCCCGCTGCCCCCGGCGCGGATCCGCCTCGAGCACGGCCGCCGGTGCGTGGTCGTCGACCGCCCCG
>WJJW01000256.1 GCA_014729455.1 Candidatus Eiseniibacteriota bacterium | reverse complement strand
GCCGGACGCCGCGGCGGAGGTGATCGGCCGTCTCTCGCGGGGCCGCTACCATGATGAACACATGCTTGCGCTGGAGATCCTCGACCGGCTCGCCGCCGTCTGGCCGGAATGGGGCGCGGACCAGGTCCATGCGCTTTCCCGGTCGCTCCAGCATCCCTGGGACGCCGATCGACTGGCGATCGTGCAGGGCCGCCTCCTGGCCCGCCACCCGCGGCTCTTGCGCAAGCATGCGCGCTGGGCGATCAGCTCCGATCCGCTGCGCCGGAGGGCCGCCGCCCTCGCCCTGCTTCCGCGGACCCGCGGCAAGACCGGACGCGGAGTCCCCGCGACACGCGCGACCACGGTTCTGCGTCTCCTCCTCCAGGATCCGGAACCGCACCGATGGGTGGAGCCGGCGGTCGGACAGGCGCTGAAGCATTACGCGGGACGTGCCCCGCGCACGATCGCCCGTCTCCTGGCGACGACCCCGACGGCTCTGCGGAGCGACACGCTGGCCGAGATCCGGCGCCTTCTGGAGCGGCTTCCCTCGGCCTCATGATCCGCCTCCGCATCGCGGTTCCTCTCATGCTGGCCCTTCTTCCGTCGATCGCCGGAGAGGTTCACGCCTCCGGAGACGATCGGTCCGCGATTCGCCGGAGCTTCCTCGAGCTCTCCGGTCCCGAATACGCCGGGGGAGAGCCAGGCCGGCCCGAGGGGGAGGCGCTGCTCCAGCGGATCGCCGACCGATTCGCCGCAGCGGGACTGGTCCCGCTTCCCTCGAACGGATCTCCGTTCGTCGCGGTCGACCTCTACCACCGGGTGCGGGCGCAGGGAACGAACGGGCTGCGAGACGGACGGAGATCGTATCCTCCTCTGAGCGCTTGGCATCCGCTCGGGTTCTCGGCCGAGGGACGAGTCGACGCCGCCCCGCTCTTCTTCGCCGGCTACGGGTTGCATCTGCCCGGGGCCGGCCGCGACGACTTCGCGGGGATCGATCCGGTCGGCGGCGTCGTACTCGTCCTCGACGAAGCACCCGTGGCCGGAACGTGGCGGCGCGAGGCGATGCGCCGGCGCAAGGCGACCTGGGCGCGGGAGCACGGCGCGATCGGGATCCTGTTCGCACCTCCGCGTCGGCCGGGCGGAGACGAGGCCGGTCCGCTGGAGCCGATCCCGCTGGAGAAGGGGTACCGGGATTGCGGGATCCTCGCCGCGGAGCTGCTCCCCTCCACTGCGGACGCGCTCCTCGATGGCAGTCCGTTCTCGATCGAGACGGAGACGCCCGGGGAGCGCGGGGCGACCGGCCCCGGGCGGGTCGGGGACGCGCGCGTCGACTGGATCGTGAGTCTGCGGCGCCAGATCCTCTCCGCGCGCAACGCCGTGGCCGCGCAGTCGGGAGACGCGCGGGAGTGGATCCTGGTGCAGGCCCCGGCGCAGCGGAGGCGATGGTCCGCCGGTCCGGCCACTCCTCTGCTCGCAGCGGACCTGTCCGTGCTCCTCGCCCTCGCCGATCGGATCGGGCGCGGCGCCCCGCAGGGCGGAGCGGGGATCGTCTTCGCCGCGGTCGTGGGGACCGAGCAGGAACAAGCGGGGGCCGAGGAGGTCGCGATGCGCCTCTCCCTCACCGGGAAGCCGGTGGCGGCGGTGCTCACGATCGAGGGGATCGCGGCGGGCGACGGCGATCTGGTCGGGGCGGCGGGACCGTCCCGGCAATGGTGGGAAGACCGCCTGCGGGCGGCCGGAGGGCGGGTCGTTCTCGACGAACCGCCCGAGCTGGCCGGCGATAGCCGGCCCCTGGCGGATGCGGGTGTCCCGTATCTCACCCTGCGAGGAGCCGGGATCTCCGGGGGATCGGGGATGGGCGAGGGCGCGTCCCCGGGTGACGAGGAGCGTTTGGTGAAGACGGTCGACCTGCTCGAGTCGCTCGTGCGCGAGCTGGCCGAAGCGGGCCGCTGACCGGAGGAGCCGATGGACATCCTGGGGATCTCGGCGTTCTATCACGACAGCGCGGCCTGTCTCCTGCGCGACGGCGATCTGGTCGCCGCCGCTCAGGAAGAGCGGTTCACGCGCGTGAAGCACGACGCGCGGTTTCCGGCGAAGGCGGTCGCGTATTGCCTCGCGGAAGGGAAGACGTCGATCGATCGGATCGACGCGGTCGCGTTCTACGACAAGCCGTTCCTGAAGCTCGAACGTCTCCTCGAGAGCTACCTCGCCGGCGCGCCGCGCGGCCTCTCCTCCTTCTTCCGATCGATGCCGATCTGGATGCGCCAGAAGATCCGGATGCGTTCGATCCTCCGCCGGGAGCTCGACTGGGACGGCGAGATCCTCTTCGGGGAGCACCACGAGTCGCACGCCGCCTCCGCCTTCTTCCCGTCGCCGTTTCGCGAGGCGGCGATCGTCACCGCCGACGGCGTCGGCGAATGGGCCACCTCCAGCATCGGCGAGGGGGCCGGGGATCGCGTCCGTCTCCGGTACACGCAGGAGTTCCCGCACTCGCTCGGGCTTCTCTACTCGGCGTTCACCTACTTCACCGGGTTCAAGGTCAACTCCGGCGAGTACAAGCTGATGGGCCTGGCCCCGTACGGGGAGCCGCGCTACGTCGACCGGATCCTCGAGGAACTCGTCGATCTCAAGGAGGATGGATCGTTCCGCCTGAACCTCCGCTTCTTCGACTACCTGGTCGGCCTGCGGATGACGCACCGCCGGCTCGACCGTCTCTTCGACGGGCCGCCGCGGAAGCCGGAGTCCCCGCTGACCCGCCGCGAGATGGACCTCGCCCGCTCGATCCAGGCGGTCACCGAGGAGATCATGCTGCGGATGGCGCGCCACGCCCGGGCGCGGACCGGTTACGACCGCCTCTGCCTCGCCGGCGGGGTGGCCCTCAACTGCGTCGCGAATGGACGGATCCTCCGCGAAGGGCCGTTCCGGGAGATCTGGATCCAGCCGGCGGCCGGCGACGCGGGCGGCGCGCTCGGCGTGGCGTACGCCGTCTGGCACCAGTTCGCCGAGGGCCGGCGGATCGCGCCGGATCGGGGCGACGCGCAGAAGGCGTCATTGCTCGGTCCCTCCTATACCGAGGACGAGATCGCTTCCGCGCTGGACCGGCTCGGAGCGGTCCGGACACGAGCGCGCGACGAGGAGGAGCTCGTCGAGCACGTCGCCGGGGCGATCGCGGACGGGAAGGTGGTCGGATGGTTCCAGGGAAGGATGGAGTTCGGGCCGCGCGCTCTCGGATCCCGCAGCATCCTCGGCGATCCTCGTTCTCCGGAGATGCAGTCGCTGATGAACCGGAAGATCAAGTTTCGCGAGTCGTTCCGGCCGTTCGCCCCGTCGGTCCTCCTTGAGGAGGTCTCCGACTGGTTCGAGATCGACCGGGCCAGCCCCTACATGCTCCTGACCGCGCAGGTGCATCCGCGCCGGATGCGGCCGGTCGACGAGTCCACTGCGGAAGGGCTGGAGAAGCTCCACCTCGTCCGTTCGGAGATTCCGGCGGTCACGCACGTCGACGGCTCGGCGCGGCTCCAGACGGTGGCGAAGGAGGAGCATCCGCTCTACCACGCGATGATCTCGGCCTTCCATCGCAAGACCGGCTGCCCGCTGGTGATCAACACCTCGTTCAACGTCCGCGGCGAGCCGATCGTCTGCACGCCGGAGGACGCCTACCGCTGCTTCATGAGGACCGAGATCGACGAGCTGGCGATCGGTCCGTTCCTCCTCCGGAAGACCGCCCAGCCGGCCTGGCGGGAGGCGGAGACGTGGCGCGAGGAGCTGGTGCTGGATTGAGCACGGATCGAACGATCACCAACCGGCGGCTCCGACTCTGGGGGCTGCAGACCGGCGGAGCGCTGCTCGTGCTCGGCTCGATCGTGTTCCTTTGGCGCGGGCATGGCTGGGGGCGGGTCCCGCTCGTTCTCGGCGCGCTGATCCTGCTGCTCGGGGTCACGACGATTCCGCCGGCGCGCTGGGTGTTCCTCGGATGGCACCGGTTCGTCGACGCCGTCCTCTGGGTCTGGACGAAGCTGGCGCTCACCCTCACGTTCGTGGTCGCGGTGATTCCTCTCGCAATTCTGGCGCGACTCGTCGGCCGGGACCGGATGCGCCTGCGCTTCCCGGGCAAACGCGACTCCTACTGGCAGGAAGAGAAGCCGAGCGACGATCCCGACCGCTACCGCCGGCAGTTCTGAGGGACCCCCCGACCGCGGGGCCTACGGGGCGATCTTCTCCGCCTCTTTCACGTAGCGGTCGAGCCACTCCTGGGTCTCCCACACCAGGTGGAGGATCGATTCCCGCGCCCGGTAGCTGTGGCTCTCGTGCGGCAGCAGCACGAGCCGTGTCGTCGCCCCGTGTCCCTTCAGCGCGTTGTAGAACCGTTCGCTCTGCATCGGGAACGTCCCGGGATTGTTGTCCGCCTCGCCGTGGACCAGCAGGATCGGCTCGTTCACCTTGTCCGCGTGGAGGAACGGCGACATCGCGAAGTAGACCTCGGGCGCTTCCCAGAGCGTGCGCTCCTCAGACTGGAACCCGAACGGCGTGAGGGTCCGGTTGTACGCTCCGGTCCGTGCGAGCCCGGCGGCGAACAGATCGGAGTGGGCGAGGAGGTTCGCGGTCATGAACGCCCCGTACGAGTGCCCTCCGATCGCGATCCGGTCGGGATCGGCGACGCCGCGACGGACCACCTCGTCCACGGCGGCCCGCGCGCTGGCGACGAGCTGCTCGACGAACGTGTCGTTCGGCTCGGCGTCCCCTTCCCCGACGATCGGCATGGTCGGTCCGTCGAGGACCGCGTACCCCTGGGTCAGCCAGAGCACCGGCGACCACCATCCGACGCGATCGAAGCGATACGGCGAATCGTCGATCTGCCCGGCGGCGTCGGCGTCCTTGTACTCGCGCGGGTAGGCCCACATCAGCATCGGGAACGGACCCTCCTCCGGCGAGCGACCCGGCGGGAGGTAGAGGGTGGCGGACAGCGCGACTCCATCGTCCCGCTCGTAGCGGATCAGCTCCTTCTCGATCCCCACCAGCATCGGGTAGGGGTGCGGGAAGCTCGTCAGCGGCGCGAGCGTCTCGTTCTCGAGATCGCGGACGAAGAGGTTCGGCACCTCGGTGACCGACTCGCGCAGCGTGAGGATCGCGCGCGCCTCCGGATCCAGCAGGACGAGCGGCCTCTCGTAATAGGGCGCCTCGGAACGGAAGAGGCGGGTCGTCTCGCGCTCGGCCAGGTCGAATCGATCCAGGAACGGCCGGTTCCCCTCCGGTGAGGCGCCGTCGCCGATCAGGTAGATCGCCTCTCCGTTCGGGGAGGTCAAGAGGACCGGGCGGCCGCGGTCGTTCCGCTCGGTGACCGGGTTCCCGGGATCGTTGTACCGATCCTCCCAGGAACGGTCGACCAGCAGAACCGGCTCCGCTCCCGGGGAGCCGGGGCGAACGCGCCAGCTCTGGACGGTGCGGGTCTTCCACCAGTACGCGTTCACCAGAGCCAGGTCGTCGGATCCCCAGTCGACCCCGCGAAATCGTAGGGGAAGGTCGATCAGCGGAGCCGGCTCATCGGCGAACGGCGCTTCGAGGAGGAGGATTCGATCGCGCAGCTCCGCCTCCGCGCCGGCGTCCCCTCCGTCGAGAGCCTCGGCCCAGCAGAGCTGCGCATCGGCGTCCGCGCGCCAGCGGACCTGCCGCGGACCGGTCGCCACCGAGCCGTACGCGATCGGGATCTCCTCCTGAAGGGGAAGATCGGCGATCGTTTGGACGACGGCTCCGTCGAGATCCCGGATCTCGATCCGCCGGGGGAAGCGGTAGGCGGGCACGATGTAGGAGAACGGCCGATGGAGCGCTTCCACCAAGAGGTAGCGGCCGTCGGGCGAGGGGTCATAGGACCAGATCATCTCGGGCGGGCCGATCCGCTCGACGGTTCCCTCCAGGTCGATCCGCGCGAGCTGCGCGGTGAGGTGGTGGGCGAAGAGCGCTTCGTCGTGCGGGCTCTCCAGGAGGTCCTGGTAGGTCCGGGCCGGGGCCTCCTTGCCGAGGTTCTCCTGCGTGACCGGACCGTCCGGCACGAGCGGGGCTTCGGGGGGCGCTTCCCGGCCCTCCGGGACGATCGTCGCGATCAGGGAACGGCCGTCGGGCATCCAACGCGGAGGCTCGTCCGCGACGAGGTGGAGGATCGACGGGGTCAGGCGTCGCGCCTTCGCCGTCGCGATCTCGACGACCCAGAGCTCGATGCCGTCCCGTACGGTCTGCGTGAAGGCGATCCGCGCTCCGTCGGGGGAGAAGCGGGCGTTCTCGATCCGCGGCTTCTCGGGCAGACCCTCGATCGGCACGGTGGTCCGATCCCGGATGCGGACCAGGGACAGCTTTTCGTAAGACCAGCTCCGGCTCGGCCCGTTCGTTCTCGGACTGAACCGGACCCCGCCGAGGCGGAGCTCCGGCTCGGCCAGCTCCTCGATGGAAGGGTAGCCGGGGAGATGCCGGAGGAGCATCCACTCCCGGTTCGGGCCGATCCGACCCCGGGGCGTCTTCGGCGCGTCGATGATGTCGACGAGCACCGGATCGGGGGTCTGGTAGGCGAGCCCGGAGCGGGCCGGCGGAGACACGATCGTGCCGAGCAGGGCCAGCACGGCGGCGACGAGAATCGAACGAGCGGGTCGAGACGGGAACATGGAGCTCTCCTTCATGGCTTCCCCCTCCCCGGCGCGGAGGCCGGAGAGGGGGAGAAGCGGAACCGCGGTCGGTTAGTGCAGGACGAACATCTTCGCCGCCGCCTGGACGAGGTCGGTCTCGAAGCGGAGGAAATACCCTCCGGCGGCGAGCCTGCGGCCGGAATCGTCCCGGCCGTCGAACGGGATCCGGTGCTCGCCCGCCGCGAACCGGCCGGATTCGATCGTCCGGACCAGGCGCCCGTCGGCCGCGTAGAGGCGGATCGCCCCTGTGGCCGGTCCGGACAGCGTGTAGGCGATCTGGGTCTTCGGGCCGAGCGGGTTCGGGGTCGCGCGGACCGTCGCGAGCGGGGGCGGGTTCTCCCCGAGGACGAGCGGCTCGACGTCGACGACGACCCCGTCCTCGACGACCGTCCGCGTGTGGATCACGAGGTCGTCCCCGCCGGAGCGGACCGCGGAGATCGACAGCTTCTGGTTCTCCGCGAGGATTCCGTCCGGCGCGCCATCGAGGTGGATCGTCCCGCCGAGCGCGAACTCGATCGTGCCGAGCAGCGTGTTCATCGTGACGTCGCCGATGAGGTTGACCTGTCCCGGCCCGCCGTCGACCAGCGTCGCCTCGATCGTCCAGTTCGGCAGGAGCGCGAGCCCTTCGAGTGAGGCGTCGGCGTCCGCTGCGAAGTCGACGTCGATCGCGCCGGGGCCGGTCCGCGCGCAGGAGAACGTCCCGGTCACGCGACCCTGCGGGCTGCTCATCTGCACCTCCGCTGAGAGCGCCTCGCCGGCG
>WJJW01000255.1 GCA_014729455.1 Candidatus Eiseniibacteriota bacterium | reverse complement strand
GCTCGAGGCGGACGCGGTCGCCTGGTCCCCGGAGCGGGTGCGCCTGCTCGTCCCGGCCGGCGCGGTCGACGGGACGGTCCGGATCGCGGGGAGTGAGAGCGAGAGCAACGAGGTCTCGTTCTCGGTGGCGCCGGAGCTGGTGCGGTTCGGGGACGATCTGCTTCCGCTCTTCCAGGCGTCCGGTTGCACCTCCTGCCACGGCGGTTCCGGCGGCCTCGACGTCGGGACCCCAGCGGACCTGCTCGAGGGAGGCAACAACGGTCCGGCGGTGATCCCGCGCGACAGCGAGGGGAGCCTGCTGGTTCAGAAGGTCGGCCCGAACCCCCCGTTCGGGAGCCGGATGCCGCAAGGGTGCCGGGACGATTCCTGCCTGGAACCGGGCGAGATCCTGCTGATCTCCGACTGGATCGACCAGGGGGCTCGCGGCAACTAGCGGGACGACGAAATCGGGCCGCGTCCCCTACAGGCGGCCCGCGACGTAGCAGAGCTGCGCGGTCAGGAATCCGAGGTAGTTGCCGAGCGCGTAGCCGACGAGCGCCATCAGGACCGCCACCGGGATCAGCGTTTCCCGGTGGTAGGCGGCGACGATCGGCGCCGACGCCGCTCCGCCGATGTTCGCCGCCGAGGCGATCGCGGCGGTGTGGACGTCCACCCGGAAGAGACGAGCCCCCAGCAGGCAGAACGCCCCGTGGATCGCGATCCAGACGTAGGCGCCGGCGATGAACCACGGAGCGCGGGCGAGGCCGCCGAGCTGCGCCTGCGCCCCCATCGAGGCGACGAAGACGTAGATGATCGCCATCGCGATCGGCTGACTGCCGGGGATCCGCTTCGCCGGGGTGAACGAGAGCAGGATCCCGATCGTCGTCACGAGGAGGACCTTCCAGGTCGACGCGGTCAGGATCGGCTCGACCTCGGGCAGGCGGCCGGCGATCGTTCCGGCGAGGGCCGCCGCGCCGATGCCGAGGAAGACGAGATAGACGACGTGGCGCATCTCGACCTCCTTGCTCTTCGTCGCCAGACCGCGCACGGCCGCCTCCATCCGCTCCACCCGATCCGGGTCGGCGCGGGTGAAACGGGAGAAGCCGCGGAGCCAGCTCCGGGAGGCGAGCAGGAGAGGCAGCCAGATCAGGTAGACGAAGTTGTCGGCGAGCACGGCGAGCCCCATCTCCTCCGGAGGGGTCTCGATCCCGCCGGCGACGGCCGCCATGTTCCCGGTTCCGCCGATCCAGCTTCCGGCCAGCGCTCCGAACCCTTTCCAGCCGTGCGGGCCGAGAAACCCGTGGAAGAGCAGGTAGGCGATCGGTCCTCCGATCACGACGCCGATCGTCCCCATCAGCATCACGAGGATCCCGCGGCCGATCACCCGCACGACGGCGAGGAGGTCGATCTCCAGGAGCATCAGCGTGATGAAGATCGGCAGGGCATACTCCTTCAGCCCGCCGTAGAGGTCCGACTCGGCCGGCAGGACGCCGGTGTTGGTCAGAACGACCGGCAGGGTGTAGATCCAGAGCAGCGGGGGGGCGTACTGGAACAGCTTCCAGCCCGTGCGCCGCTCCAGGAAGAAGAAGAGGCCCACGATCCCGCAGAGGACCAGCAGGACCCCGGCCGGGTCGACGATCACCGGTCCCGCTCGATCTGCTGCCAGGCCCACTGCCAGGATGCGACGGTCCGTGGGAACCCGACGGTGTTCATCGCCTGCAGCACGGCCTGCTCGACCTCCTCCACCGTCGCGCCGTTCTGCATCGCCCGCCGAACGTGGCTCCGGAAGGCCGACTCCAGACCGGCCCCCATGCAGATCCCCATCTTCACCAACGAGCAGGTCTTCGGATCGAGCGGACCGGCCCGATCGGCCGCCTTCGCGACCGACTCGTGCGCCCGGCCCAGCTCCGGGTACTTCTCGATGAATCGTTTGAAAGTCTTCGGCAGCTTCGGGTCGTTGTTCTCGGACTGCGGCATCTTCGGTCCCTCCCCTGGGCGGATCCTAGCGGATCGACCCTGCCGGTGGGAGATCCGGCGGCCGGATCGGTCCCGATTGGTGGTGGATCGGGGATACGGTACGATCCGGCGGTCGCCACGATCTTGGAAAAGGAGGAGGAGCACGATGCTGCGGGACGAGGTGAAGCGGATTTGGCCGGAGATCGCGTGGATCGCGGATGCCGACCTGCGGGAGAAGGTCTACCGGTGCTGGGAGCGGGCGTTCACGCTCTCCCCGCTCGAGCCGGCCGACCTCGAACGGATCCCGTTCACTCTGAAGGTGGCGGATTGCCCGGTCAGCTTCATGGCGCACAAGCGTCTCGTCGTGCAGATCGCGCGGGCGTCGGGGGAGAAGGTCCGGGAGTTCTTCGGGGATGCGCTGCCGGTCGATCTGGACGTCCTGATCGCCGGCGCGATCCTCGCCGATGTGGGCAAGCTGCTCGAGTACGAGAAGGATGCGGCGGGGGACAGCCGGCAGAGCGACCGGGGCAAGTACCTTCGTCACCCGTTCACGGGCGTCTCGCTGGCGATGGAGTGCGATCTCCCCGACGCGGTCAGCCACATCGTGGCCACCCACGCCGGGGAAGGAAATCTGGTCGCACGCTCGACCGAGGCGTGGATCGTGCACCACGCCGACTTCATGACGTTCGAGCCGTTCGTGAAGCGCCTGCAGCTCTAGCGGCGCATCACATCGGAGCGAAGCCGCGGTCGGAGAAGTAGGAGTCGCGCAGCTCCCTCTCCATCTCCAGGAACTGCTGGTGGTGCCCCTCCTCCCACCGAGCGAGGTGCTCGAAGACCTGCCGGGTCTCCGGATCCTCCGCCTGCTCGGCCACCTCCTTGTAGAAAGCGACCGCCTTCGCTTCGAGGTCGACGGCGATCGCGACGACGGCCATTTCGAAGTTGCCGCGACGGAGGGACCGGCGGAAGGCGTCATCGATGATGAACTCGCCCACCTCCTCTTCGCTGCGCGGAGAGAGCTCGGTCTTGTCCCACTCGCCGGTCTTCATCAGCGATTCGTAGTGCTTCTCGAGGTACGCCTTGTGGCCGCGCTCCTCGTCGGCCAGCATCTCGAACATTCGCCGGGCGTCGGGATCTTCCGCCTTCGCCGCGGCTGTCTGGTAGAGTTCGAGACCCTTGATCTCGGTGATGATCGCGGTCCTCACCGCGTCGATCGCCGATTGGAGCTGTTCCTTTTTCATCACGCCTCCTTGGGCCCGGACGGGTTCCCGTGAAAGAGTAGCCGATCAGCCGCCGCCGAGCCAGGCCGCCCCGAGCACACCCGCCGAATCGCCGAGCCGATGCCGGACGATCCGGGTGCGGACCTCGTCGTTGAAGAGGAACGGGCGGATCCGATCCGCCGCTTCCTCGGCCAGGCCGGGGGCGTTGGAGACGCCCCCTCCGAGGACGATCCGATCGGGATCGAGGATGTTGATCACCTGCGCCATCGCCCGGCCGAAGCGGCGCTTGTACCGGTCGGTGACCTGGAGGGCGAGCCGGTCTCCGCCGACGGCCCGGGTCCAGATCTCCTCGGCGGCGAGCCGTCCGCCCCCCTCCCGGACATACGCGGCGGCGAGCCCGGGACCG
>WJJW01000254.1 GCA_014729455.1 Candidatus Eiseniibacteriota bacterium | reverse complement strand
GACTCCATGCAGACCGTGCGCCGTCTTCGTTGATGTATCAAGAATGCTCCCCCGGAGCATTTCCCAGGATGGCCGGACCGCTGCCGTCGCGAAGACCCGAACGAGCCGCCACGAATCTACTGCAGACGTCACGAGGCCGTCGGAAGGACTGAAGATGAATCCGTCTCACGTCATTCGTACTGGCGGCGGGACTGCTCATTGGAATCCGGGCGTCGCCGGCGCACGCGGAGGCGGCGCGCGTTCGCATCGAGGTCTTCGACGTCGCCGGCCGCTACGTCCGGTTGCGGTGATGATCGAGGACTCGGAGAGGATGGGAGTCGGACCCGCGTCCGGATAGGTGTCTCCGCATGTCCCTTCGTGCGTGCTCGGTCTCCCGGCTCTCCCCTTCCAGGGCTTCGGTCGACAGGGCCCTTCCCGGGTGACCCCCCACGTGCTCGACCTGCTCGGCTCTCTCTGCGCCCGCTGGGCGCAGCGACGGCGCGCCGTGGAGCCCCCCCGTTCCCCTGCACGCGGCGGAGACTGGAGGCGCATCCCGGCGGATGGCATAATCCCGGGGATGAGGCGGCTCGAATCCAAGCAAGCATCAGGCCCGGGCGAAGTTATGCTGGCGCGACGGACGTTTCTCGGCGCCCTCCTCGCCGGTATTCCGATGGTCGGAGCCCTGACCGCTCCGCTGACCGGCGCCGTCGCCCAAGCGTCGATCGAGTCCTCCCTCGAGATGGAGATCGAACGCTACATCAAGTCCCTCCGCCGGAAGCGGAAGATCGAAGGAACGGAGCGGACCGCCTGGTCGGTCTACGACTTCAGCCGCGACAGGAAGCTCGTCGCGATCAACGAGGACGTCCCGTTCCAGAGCGCGAGCATGATCAAGCCGTTCATCGCGCTCGCGTACTTCTACAAACGGCGCGAGGAACCCCGCCGGTTTCCGTATGGTCCCCGTACCCGACGCCGGATGGAGAGAATGATCCGCGACAGCAACAACAAAGAGACGAATCACTTCATCGATCTGCTCGATGCGAAATGTGGAAGATACGGACCACGCACGGTGGAGATGATCCTGAAGAACCGCGCGCCGGGCGTGTTCCAGCAGACCTCGATCGTGGAGAGGGTCCCGCGCGGCGGGCGTTCCTACAGGAACAAGGCGTCGGCCCACGACTACAGCAGGTTCTTGTACGCGCTCTGGAACCGGCACTTTCCTGGCTCCGACGAGCTGCTCCGGCTCATGGCGCTGGAGAACAACGACCGGCTGTTCCGCGGCGCAAGAAGGATCCCGTACGGGACGGACGTCTACGACAAGACGGGAACCACGGCGAAGCTCTGCGGGAACATGGGGATCCTCGCCACCAAGGGCAGGAACGGGAAGCGGTATCCGTACACGCTGATCGGCATCATCGAGAGAAGGGAGCGGGCGGTGCCGTTCGGACCCTGGGTCGCCAACCGCGGCGACGTCATCCGAGAGGTCTCGAACATCGTCTACGACTACCAGAAGCAGTTCTATCCGCTGCGGTAGCGTCGCGAGGCGAGCGCCGTGGGCCCCGTGGTCTACTCGATCTGGGTGAGCCCTTTCCCGCGCATCGCGCTTGCGCGCCGGAACAGGAACCCCGAAAGCAGAAAGAGGAAGACGAAGAACACGGTCACGAAGACCGCATCCAGGCCCCCCTCCGTGGGCGTGACTTGCGGCTTCCAGAGGATCAGCGCGATCATGGGTATGGAGGCCTGAACGAGCGCCATCGCGAACAACGTCCAGGCCATTCCCCGCGCCTTCAGGCGCGCGATCGCCGCCCCCGCGAACCCGATGAGAAGTACCCCGCCGTACAGCAGGTTGGCGGGGTTGTCCTCCGGTCCGATGAGTCCGACGGCGAGGTTCGCCCAGATGAGGAGGAGCGCGGCGCCGAGCGCTACGCCGGCCGCGACTCGGTAGGTCACGTGGATGCCCTTCCTGGCCAGGCGTTGGGACGCGAGTCCCGCACCGAACAGGAGAATGCCCGCGAGAATGAAATCCGCCGGGCTCCAGACCACTTCATCGGTGAGCTGCATCGCCACCAGGGGGATCAGCAGGAGAAGACCGGTCACGACCACGAGGCGGAGGATGTTCTTCATTTTCATCATGATGAATGCGACGTTCTCCCGGAGGATTGCCACGGATGTCTCGCCGAACATCCAGAGAACCCCCTTGGTTAGATTGCTTCCTTCTATGGCCCGCTCGCGCAGGAGATCGGCGAAGGTCTGCTCCATCCCTTCCCCGAAGTGCTTCCGGTAAGGCTTCGGATAGAAGCGAAGCAGTTTGCGATACCAGCATCGGTATCGTCGGATCGATGGTTCAGGCGCCATGAGTGGCCCCACTCGTTGCGGGACGTCTCCGCCGCGCGACAGCCAGGACCCCTCGATATCGCTCCAGTTCCGCCTCCAGAGCCCGTAGGCCGCGGCCGGTGATCTTGTAGTAGACCCTCCGCTCGTCATCCATCTCCGGATCTCTCTTCTTTGTGCTCTCGCGGATCAGTCCGGCCTTCATCATGCGTCCGATCGAGCCGTAGAGGGTTCCGGGCCCCATGGTCACCCTGCCCTGCGAATCGGCGCGGACTTGCTTCATGATTCCATAGCCGTGCCGCTCCCCCGTCGCGAGCGCGAGGAGGACATGCAGCACGGCTGGAGTGAGAGGCCCCTGGGCTCTTTCGCGCGTCATGAGCCGATACTATATCCGCCACGGATACATTGCAAGCCCGAAGATGCGAAACCGGGGCGAGGGCAAGCTCCGGGACGGGTGGTCCCTGGCGTTACCAGCGGTGATAGGCGGGATGTCCCTCCCGAACCGCCACGAACAGGCCGCCCCCCTCGGCGGTGACGCGGCCGCCGCTCTCGATCGTGGTTTCGATGCGGGCGCGATCGGTGGAGATCTCGACGAGGCGGGAGCGCAGGCACACCGGTTCCGCCGCCGGAGTCGGCCGGAAGAACTTGATGTGGAACTCGGCGGTGACCGTGCAGGGCGGGTGGTCCAGATCGCCCTGCTTCATCAGGTGGTGGGCCGCCGCCCAGTTGCTGTGACAGTCGAGCAGCGTCCCGAGGATCCCGCCGTTGATCGATCCCTCGAAGGCGAGGTGGTGCGGCTCGGCCCGCCACTCGGCGACGACCGCTTCCCCGTCCGGACGGCTCTTGATCCGGAGCCCCTTCTCGTTGGCCGGGCCGCAGCCGAAGCAGATGCTCTTCGCGGCGTGGCGGTCCTGCAGGTTCTCGTTCATGGTCGATCCTCCCATCGATTCCGGTCCGGGGTCCGGATTCTCATCAGGTCGGCGGCGGTGTCGACGTCCGCGTAGTCGACCGGATCGCCGAGCGGGATCCGCAACAGATCGCCCCCCAGCGATTCGAGGAGCGGTTGGGCCTTCGCGTCATCCGCCAGCGAACGATAGGCCGGGAAGAGCGCCGCGGGAACGACGCGCGGATGGCGGAGCACCCCCTCGCAGATTGGAGCGACGGCGCGGCCCGGATTCGCTTCCGCCGTTTCGATCAACGAGTCGATGATCTTCGGCGTGACCGCCGGCTGGTCGCCGAGCAGGACCATCGCCGCGCCGGACGGCGGCTCCATCGCCTCCACCGCCGCCAGTCCCGTCTTCACCGAGGACATCATGCCGCGCGCCGGATCCGGGTTGCGGACGAGGCGGAGCCGCCGGGCGTCCTCGCCTGTATGGCGCAACACGCGTTCCACCTCCCGATCGGCACCGACGACCGCCACCACCGCGCCCAGCCGCGACGCCAAGCAGGCGTGGAGGACGTGCACGACGACGGGAAGTCCCCGGACGTCGGCCAGCAGCTTGTTCCGGCCCGAGCCGAAGCGTCTTCCGCTCCCGGCGCAAAGCAGCACCCCGGCGATCAACGGTGCAGCTCGCGGATCAGCTCGGCGAGGATCGCGACGGCGATCTCCGGGTCGGAGCGCCCGCCGAGCGGCAGTCCCACCGGGGATCGGATCCGCCGCAGCCTTTCCTCGTCGGCACCCTCCGCACGCAGGTCTTCGTACAGCGCGTCGCGTCTCGGGCGCGAGCTGAGCAGACCGACGTACCGGCAGCCCGCCTCGAGGGTCTGGCGCAGGCAGGCCCGGTCCCGCTCGTAGCTGTGAGAGAGCACGAGCACGAACGCGCCGGCGTCGAGGACCGGAAGCTCCTCGTGAACCGTCAGGTCTTCGTTCCTGCGGAAAGGGTCCACGTGGGCCGGCCGCCAGTCGACCAGATGGATCCGGAACGGCAGCTCGCGCAACGAATCGATCAGCCTGGCCGCGAGAGGGGTCGCTCCGAAAATCGTCAGCTCCTGTCGCCTCGGGACCGGCTCGATGAACCGCCCGGGTTCCGGATCCGGCGCGGCGGTCACCAGCGCGATCCCCCCGGCCTCGAAGTCGTGGATCAGAAAGGCGGGCTCGTTGTTCCGGAAGCAGGTGGTCCGGAGCGTCCGGTAGACCGCCTTCATCGCCTTGTCGACCGGTTCGAGGAGGATCTCCATCACGCCTCCACAGGCCGTGCCGTATCCGAAGATCGCATCATCGGGATCGCTCGTGTCGATCCGGAGGCTTCGGTTCCTCGCCGTCGAAACGACGTCGCCGGCGACGCGCTGGATCTCTTGATCGGCGCACAAGGAGCCGAGGTTTCCGTGAACGGCGGAAGGATCGTTCGGTCGGAAGACCGCTTTCGCGCCGACCTTCTTGTAGGTATGCCCTTCGGTCCCCGTGACCGTGGCGACGACGCCGGCGGAGATCCGCTCGATCGCTTCGAGAAGCGCGATCGTGATCATGACTCACTGTAGGAACGATCGATCCATGCGCGCAAGCCGTCCGGTTCCTCTGGATCCGGACGTGCTGCTCCGGTACGCTGTCGCTGCCACCATCCTCTTCGATCGCACCGGACCAAGGAGGGTCGATCGTGTCCACCTTCAATCTACGGATCAACGGGCAAGCGCGGACGCTCGATGCGCCCGGCGACATGCCTCTGTTGTGGGCCCTGCGGGACCGATTCGGTCTGACGGGGACCAAGTACGGCTGCGGCGTCGGACAATGCGGGAGCTGCACGGTCCTTCTCGACGGCGATCCCATCCGATCCTGCGTCACGATCCTCTCCGATGTCGGAGAGCGCTCGATCGAGACGATCGAGCGGTTCGGCGAGGACGGGGAGCATCCGCTTCAGCGGGCCTGGATCGAGGAGAGGGTCAGCCAGTGCGGCTACTGCCAGCCGGGACAGATCATGAACGCGGCTGCACTGCTCGCGGCGAATGCGCATCCATCCGACGACGAGATCAACCGCGCGATGAGTGGGAATCTCTGCCGGTGTGGCACGTACCTGCGGATCCGGCGGGCGATCCGACGCGCCTCCGAGGACGGCGGGGTGAGGCGATGATGCGGGACATCCAGCGGGTGAGCCGCCGCGAGTTCCTGGCCGCGACCGGCGTCGCGGGCGCCGGCTTGATCCTGGGGATCCTCCCGCGTTCGGTGCCGGCCCAGACCGAGAGCGCGGGCACGGTCTTCGCGCCGGACGTGTTCCTTCAGATCGCGCCGGATGGTACGGCGACGATCTGGGTGTCCCGCTCCGAGATGGGCCAGGGGGTCCGGACCGGTCTGCCGATGATCCTCGCCGAGGAACTCGAGCAGCCCTGGTCGCGTGTCGTGCTCCGGCAGGCGCCCGGAGCCGCGGACGGACGATTCGGCCCGCAGCTCACCGGGGGAAGCCTGAGCGCCCGTCTCCTCTACGACCGGCTGCGCCGCGCCGGAGCGGTTGCGCGGGAGATGCTGCGGACGGCGGCCGCCGG
>WJJW01000253.1 GCA_014729455.1 Candidatus Eiseniibacteriota bacterium | reverse complement strand
GAACGGTGAAGAACGGCAAGGAACGATCCCAGGAGCGGGAAGGGGGGGGGACGCGCGTCTTCCGTCTCGGACGGCTCGGCCCCTCGATCCGGGTGGTCCGCGCCCTCGTGCCGATCCTGCGGGACGGCGGGGTGGTGCTTCTGCCGACCGACACGATCTACGGCTTCTCGGCCCGCTTCGATCTCGAACCGCCGCGGCGGCGGATCCTCGACCTCAAGGGAGACCACCGGCTGGGAGCGATGCTGTCGCTGGTGTCCGGGTTCGAGATGGCGTTCCGCTACGTCGAGCCGCCCCACGGTCCCTGCAAGGAGCTTCTCCTGCGTCACTGGCCGGGTCCGCTGACCGCCGTTCTCCGGGCGCGCTCGCACGTTCCGACCGACCATTGCGGGCCGGGCGACACGATCGCCTTCCGCTGGCCGATCTCTCCCTTCCTGCAGGCGTTGCTGGGCGCCGTCGGGGTGCCGCTGCTCTCCACCTCGGCGAACCGATCGGGCGAAGCGACGCCGAGCCGCTTCGAGGAGCTTCTTCCGCGCTACGACGGAAAGCTGGAGGCGATCGTCGATGGGGGGGAGCTGGTCGGTGAGGCCTCGACCGTCGTGGACCTGACCGGGAAGGAACCGGTGCTCATCCGGCCGGGAGCGGTCGAGATCTGACGCGGCGATCCGTGTCGCGGCCCGCTCTCCGGCCCGGCTTGACGCTGCGGGAAAGCCCCTTCTAGAATCGCCAAGATCGACTCGTGCTCATCGATTGCGCCGGAGTCGGCGCCGCGCGGGCTCGGGTCCCGGCGAGAGATCGGAGATCGGAGAAGCTTGATGCGCATCCTCATCGTCTGCACCGGGAACATCTGCCGGAGCCCCATGGGCGAGGGCCTGCTGCGCAAGATGCTGCGGGACCGAGGCAAGCAGGGAGAGGTGGTCGTCGAATCGGCCGGGACCTTCCCGGTCGAGGGGGCCCCCGCCTCGAGCGAGGCGGTCGCCACCGCGGCCGAGCACGGAGTCGACATCCGCGGCCACGTGGGGCGCGCCCTGACCGACCGGCTCGTGCAACGCGCGGACCTGATCCTCACGATGGCGCCGGACCACCGGGATCGATTGGTCGCCGCGTATCCGGAGGCGGAGGAGAAGACGGAGCTGATCACCCTCTACGGGGATCCGGAGGGGGATCCGCGCGGGGTGCCGGATCCGATCGGCCAGGGCAAGGAGATCTACGAACGGACCTTCCTGCAGATCCAGCGCGGGCTCGATGCGGCGTTTCCGAAGATCCTGGAGGGGATCCCGGACGAGCGGGAGTCGCGGCGGTAGGCGCGACGGGGAGAGCGAGGGTGCGGTCCGGTCCGGCGGGGTGCCGGATCGGGGCGTGCGGAGGGGAGCAGCAGACATGCGGTTCTTGAAAGAGATCGATCCGGAGGTCGCCCGGGTGGTCGACTCGGAGCTCGACCGCCAGCGCGGGACGTTGGAGATGATCGCGTCGGAGAACTTCACCCACCCGGCGGTGCTGGAGGCGGCGGGGTCGGTGTTGACCAACAAGTACGCGGAGGGGTACCCGGGCAAGCGGTACTACGGCGGCTGCGAGTTCGTGGATCAGGTGGAGGAGCTGGCGCGGGAGCGGGCCAAGGAGCTCTTCGCCGCCGACCATGCCAACGTGCAGCCGCACAGTGGCAGCTCGGCGAACCTGACCGCCTACTTCGCGCTTCTCGACCCGGGCGATACGATCCTCGGGATGAACCTCTCCCACGGCGGGCACTTGACGCACGGCCATCCCGTCAACTTCTCCGGACGCTTCTTCAACGTCGTCGCCTACGGGGTCTCCGCGGAGACGAAGACGATCGACTACGACGAGCTGGGCAGGATGGCCGAGGAGCACCGGCCGAAGCTGATCCTCGCCGGCGCGAGCGCCTACGGAAGGGTCCTCGACTTCGCCCGCTTCCGCGCGATCGCCGACGCGGTCGGCGCCTACCTGATGGTCGACATGGCCCACATCGCCGGACTGATCGCCGCGGAGGTGCATCCCAGCCCGGTCCCGCACGCCGACGTGGTCACCTCGACGACCCACAAGACGCTGCGGGGGCCGCGGAGCGGCTTCATCCTCGCGCGGGAGGACCGGGCCGAGGCGATCGACAAGACCGGCTTTCCCGGCATGCAGGGAGGGCCCCTGATGCACGTGATCGCCGCGAAGGCGGTCTGCTTCCGGCTCGCGATGGAGGAGGAGTTCCGCGCCTACCAGCGCCAGGTCGTCCAGAACGCCCAGACGCTGGCCGCGCGGCTGATCGCGCGGGGGTTCGACGTCGTCAGCGGCGGGACCGACACGCACCTGTTCCTGCTCGATCTGAGCGAGCGGGACTTCAGCGGCAAGAAGGCGCAGAACTGGCTGGAGACGGCCGGGATCACCGTCAACAAGAACACCGTGCCGTTCGACCGTCGCAAGCCGTTCATCACAAGCGGAGTGCGGATCGGCACCCCGGCGCTGACGACCCGCGGGATGAAGGAGCCGGAGATGGAGAGGATCGCCGGCTGGATCGCCGACGTCCTGGACGCGAAGGGGGAGGAGGAGACGACCTCCCGCGTCCGCAAGGACGTCGGGGAGCTCGCCGCCGCCTTCCCTCTGTACCCGGAGCTGTAAGGAGGCGTGATGTCCGAAGATTGCCTTTTCTGCAAGATCGTGGCGGGGGAGATCCCCGCGGAGAAGGTCGACGAGGACGAGTCGCTTCTCGCGTTCCGTGACATCGATCCGCAGGCCCCGACCCACGTGCTCGTGATCCCGAAGGTCCACATCGCCAGCCTCGACGCGCTGTCCGCATCGTACCGGGATCTGATG
>WJJW01000252.1 GCA_014729455.1 Candidatus Eiseniibacteriota bacterium | reverse complement strand
GATCGCGGTTCCGACGATGATCAGGATCTCGGAGATGTGAAAGAGCGCGGGGACCTTGCCGCCGGCCATCGTGAAGCCCCCGAGCACGGACGCGAGCACGATGGCCAATCCGATCAAGAGGAACATTCACCGGCTCCGTTGAATTGCTTCTGAATCGCTTCGAGTGCTCCTCGCCCCCCCATGTCGCTCTCCTAAGTATCGGTGGGGGACCGGTTGGCTTGAGACCCCTCGATCGGATCGGCGGAGGAGATCCGGGGAGCTCTCGGTCGGTCGCGGGGGATTTTCGCCCGGATCGGGGCCGCCTTACGGCATCCGGAGGATCTGGCCGGGACGGAGGCGGTATCCGCGCGGGAGGAGGTTGATCCGCCGGATCGTTTCCTCCGCGACGCCGGTTCGCTCCGCGATCGCCTCCAGGGTCTCCTCCCTTCGGACCAGCAAGTGGTTCGGCTCGGGGAGCGGCCGATGCGGCGGGCGGGCGTCGAACCGCTCGCGAAGCACGGCCAGCGAGATCCGCTCTCGCCGCGGGGAGACGTCCCGCGCCTCCGGGCCCTCGGTCTTCCCGCCGATCTCGGGAGGGGTGAATCCGAAGCGAGCCGGGTCGCGCGCGATTTGCGCGGCGGCGAGGAACCGGGGAACGTAGCGCCGGGTCTCCTCGCTGAGGAGGGAGGCCTCCGAGAGGCGGAAGAACGCCTCCTCCGGACGGAGCGCGGAGCCGTCGTCCAGCCGGTCCAGCCCTCCGGAGATCCGCCCCTCGCCCGCGTTGTAGGCGGCGAGCGCGAGCAGAGGGGAGCCGAAGCGGTCCATCAGCGAGGAGAGGTGCTCCGCCGCCGCCCGGGTCGCCTTGCGGGGATCGCGGCGGTCGTCCCGGAATCGATCGACGCGCAAGCCGTACTGGCGCGCCGTCTCCGGCATGAGCTGCCACATCCCCGCCGCTCCGACCGGGCTGACCGCCCGGTTCGAGAAGCCGCTCTCGATCAACGGCAGATAGGAGAGCTCCTCGGGAAGATCGGCCCGGGCCAGCTCGGTCCGGATCATCGGAAGGTACGGTCCGGCCCGATCGAGCAGCGCCTGGAAGGTCTCCCGGCGGTCGGTCCGCAGCTCCTCGAGGTGGGCGCGTACGGCCGGGTGGTTCTCCGGGAACGCGAACGGGTCCGGGACCGGGGGATCGGCGGCGACCGGCCGGGGACCGACCGCCGTCAACCCCGCCGCGATCCAGAGGGCCAGCCGAATCGCTCTACGGAAACGCTCCATCGCCCCACGACGTCGCAGGATCCGTGCCCGATGCGGGGGACGACAATCGACCGTCCGGCAACGGATTGTTGGACGCCCGGCGGATGCCCCCCCGAGATCCGGAGCTTCGTTCCGGCAAGCCGGCCGGATCTTCCGGCCCTCACCAGCGCATCGTCTCGAGATGCTTGCGGAGCTGGGAGACGGTCCGGAACCGCTTCAGGATGAGCGAGCGCCTCATGCCGCCCAGGATTTCCTTGATCGCGGGGGGATGGCCCGCGTAGGTCCGGGCGCCGCCCAGCGCGTCGTAGAAGATCCGGAGCAGGTCGCAGATATCGTCCTGGCGGTTCTCGGTCTTCGGCGTCGCCCAGTGGAACAGGTCGAGGACCTTGAGGTCGAAGCCGAGCCCGAACCGGCGGACGATCACGTTATCGGCGTGCAGATCCCCGTGGTACTCGTTGAGGAGGTGGACCTGCTCGATCCCGCAGGCGAGGGCGTGGAGCAGGTGCAGGCCGACGAACGGCCGCATGCGTCGCCCCGGAAAGCGCAGCAGGAAGTCGGTCAGGATCTCCCCCTCGACGTACTCGGAGATCAGCGCGGTGACCGGGGTCCGGCGGTAGAGGATCGTCTCCTCGGTATGGTACTGGATCAGGATCGGGCAGTGGCGCAGCTTGTGGAGCTTCTTGGCGTAGCGGGTCGAGGCCTTGCTCTTCGGGTTGCGGTGCGGGTAGAAGAGCTTGGCGGCACGCTCGATCCCGGTGCGGATCTCGATGATCTTGTAGACCTCTCCTTCCCAACCCCCGCCGAGCTTCGTCAAGACTTCGTACTTTCGCGTGAGCCGGGTGCCTGGAGGGAGGTCGAATCTGTCGATCGTACTCGAGCTCGCGATCTTCCGCGCCAACGTCGTCCCCCGGCGGCCGATCGGGCCGCTGCATCCCCGCGCGGTTCACCGGCCGAGCGGGCATCGGCCAGGATAGCACAGCCCCGGACCGGCGGACCGGTTTGAATCCGCTTCGTGGGGTCCCTATCCTCACGCCAACTCGGATGAACCTGACAACCCTCCCGCTCGAGATGGTCCTCGTGGTGTTCCTGGCGGCCGCCGTCACGATCGCCGTCGCCGGGACCCGGATCGCCCGCGTGGCCGATCGCCTCGCCGACGCGACCGGCTGGGGCGAGGCGATCTTCGGGGCGGTCTTCCTCGGGCTGGGGACCTCCCTGCCGGGGATCGTCACCTCGATCACCGCCGCCGCGGACGGGCACGCCGAGCTCTCGATCAGCAACGCGCTGGGGGGGATCGCCGCGCAGACGGCCTTTCTCGCGATCGCGGACATCTTCTACCGCAAGGCAAACCTGGAGCACGCCGCCGCCTCGCTGCCGAACATGATGCAGGGAGCGCTCCTGATCGTGCTCCTGATGGGGGTCGGCCTGTTCGCCACCGCTCCCCAGACCTCCCTGTTCGCGATCCATCCGGGATCGATCGTGCTGTTCCTCGCCTACTTCTTCGGGGTCCGGATGATCGGAACGGCCCGGCGAAAGGTGACGTGGCGGGCGAGCCCGACCCCCGAAACGGTCCCGGACGTACCCGATCCGGGGGCGAACCGCGCGGGACGATCGACCGCCCGTCTCTGGCTCCGGTTCTGCTGGCTCGGACTCGTCGTGGCTCTGGGAGGGTATCTCGTCGCCCGCAGCGGTCTGATCCTCTCCGCCCGGACCGGACTCTCCGAGACGGTGGTGGGGGCGCTGTTCACGGCCGTGGCCACTTCGCTTCCGGAGCTGGTGACCTGCCTGGCGGCGGTGCGGGCCGGCGCACTCACGCTGGCGGTCGGAAACATCATCGGCGGGAACACGTTCGACGTCCTCTTCGTCGCCACCTCGGATCTCGCCTACCGGCAAGGCTCGATCTACGGCGCGTTCACCGACCGGCAGCTCTTCTTGCTCGCGCTGACGGCGACCCTGACCGGGATCCTCCTGCTCGGCCTGCTCCGTCGCGAAAAGCGGGGGATCGCGAACATCGGGTTCGAGAGCTTCCTCGTGCTCGCGCTCTACCTCGCATCGCTGGTCCTGCTGGCTTCCTGGTAGGCCCGGCGCCCCGGCCGCCCCCGCGGTCCCCGCGGTCCCATCCTCATCCTACGGCAGCAGCTTTCCCCGCCCGATCAGCGACTCGGCCACCATCAACCCGAGCACGATCAGCAGCAGCAGGCTCCACAGCTCGCGCCCGTAGCGCGCCTCGATCAGCTCGCGGTTCAGCTCCCCTTCCGGACGGAGCAGCACCGCCGGCGGATCGAACAACGCCGGAAGCCACGATTCCGGCGCCGGACGAAGGTCCGATTCCCGGGGATCGAGGTTGACCGCGTACAGCCCGAGTCTCCGCCCATCCTCCCGTACGAGCCGGTAGGTTCCGGGCAGCGTGGTCGGCGGGCTCTGGAGGCGGACCTTCCCGTCCCGTTCGGACCGTTCCGCCGGGATCCGCGCACCCTGCGGATCGACGAAGAAAGCGGTCCGGCTCTCGAGGAGTGCCGGATCGACCGTCTCCTCCAGCGTCGTTCCGACGCGCCGGCGGTCGGCACCGGAGCCCTCGGTGATCAGGTAGACGAGCATGCGGTGGAGAAGCGGAACGAACGCACCGCTGGTCGGCAGATCGTTCCACTCGCCGTCGAACGAGCTGGCCATGACGAGGACGTTGCGGTCCTCGATCAGGGCCGGCAGGCCGCCGGAGTACTCCGCGAGCACGCGCGTCCCGTCTCCCGCTCGTGCCTCGAGGACGCGCTGGAACCGCGCGGACGTGAGCGTCGCCCCCGCCCCTGCCGGGAACCCATCGAAGATCGGATGTCCCGTCGCGGAGACGCGAAGGCTTCGGTAGAGATCCTCCTGGTCCGGATCCCCGCGCATCCCGAGCAGCTCGATCTCGGCCAGCCGCGGGAAGATCGTCGTGTTGTACGTCCGCGGGTCGGTCCGCTGCCCGAGGACGACGAGAAGGCCGCCTCCTTCGGCGCGGTACCGCTCGAGGCGATCCACGACGCTCGCCGGAAGCCGGGGAACGTCGAGGAGCAGGACCGCGTCCGCGTCGAGACGGTCGGCCAGGCCGGGATCGTCCGCCGAAACGGTCTCGATCTGGAAGAACTCCTGCGTGCCGGACGGATCGAGGGCGAGCCGGACGAAACGGACGCCCGGGTCGGTCGCCGGATCGGAGGCGCCCGAGACGACGAGGATCCGCCGGAGGCCCGGCTGCTCGGTCACGAGATAGCCGACGTTGTCCCAGGAGAGCGGATCGGGCGTGAGCCGCACCGAGAGGCGCCCGCTCTCGGGAAGGCGGCGGAGCAGCAGCGTCGCATCGGCCCGTCCGCCCGGCGGGACGGTCACGTACGCCTCGCCGAGCGCGTCTCCGGTCTCGCCTTCCGGCAGCGCTCGGACGACGACCTCGCGCGCCTCCTGCTCGGAGTGGTTCGCCACGGTCGCGAACAGGCGCGCCCCGGTCTCCGCCTCGCTCGCGGCGAGGTCGAGCCGGACCCGCTCGATCGCCAGGTTCTCGACCGGAAGCACCCGCGCCGGAACGAGATAGACCCGGACCTCCTCCGGAAGCGCGGCGGCCGGGCCGGAGAGGGTGTCCTCCACGCCCGCCCGCGCCGCCCGCCACGTCTCGATGTCGATCCGCTGGAAGTCGGAGACGATGTACAGCTCGCGGTTCGGCGTCCTTCCCTCGGCGAGCAGCCGGGCGCTCCGTTCCACGGCCCGCGCGAGATCGGCCGGCCGCGCGGAGAGCGGCGCCTGTTCGATCTCCCGGCGCAGGAGCCCCAGGTCGGTGATCGGCGATTCGTACGGCAGGCGGACCGGTTCGGCGGCGAGCGCGAGCACCGCCCGATCCCCGTCCCGCATCATCGAGAGGATCTCCAGGGCGCGCAGCTTCGCCGTCTCGTAGACCGTCCCTTCCTCGGGGACCGGCGATCCGGAACCGCCCGTCCCGACCGGCGGCGGGAGATCCGAGCGTGCCGGATCCCGCGCGGCCATGCTGAAGCTGTTGTCGAGGACGATCGCCACCGTCGAATTGCCGCGACCGATCCCCCCCATCCCCGACTGGACGGTCGGCCGCGCGATCGCCAGCGCGAAGAGCGCGATGATCAGCACGCGCAGGAGCAGCAGCAGGAACTGCCGGAGCTGGATCCGCCGGACCTTCTTGCGGGAGACCTCCTCGAGGAACTCCAGGCTCGGGAACGCGACCGTCCGGGTCCGGCGCCGGCTGAACAGGTGGATCAGGATCGGCAACGCGGCCGCGGCGAGGCCGGCGAGGAAGACGCCGTTGACGAACTGGAGAAACGGCACCGCGCGTCCCTAGTGCAACCGCGACCGCTTCTCGAGGTAGCGGAGCATCGCCACGTCGAACGGCGTGTCGGTCAGCACCCTCTCGTAGGCGATCCGGTTGGCGCCGCACTGCTTCCTGTAGAGATCGATCCGCTCCTCCATCAGCCGCTTGTAACCGTCGCGCAGCTCCCACGGCTGCACGTTCAGCCGGGCGTTCGTCTCCATGTCGACGAAGATCGTCTCGTCGCGGTAGTCGAACCGGACCTCGCGCGGATCCTGCAGATGGAAGACGACCACCTCGTGCTGCCGGTGCCGGAAGTGCTTCAGGGCTCGGAGGATCCGGTCCGGATTCGGATCCCACAGATCGGAGATCAGCACCATCAACCCGCGCCGCGGGATCCGGTCGGCGAGCGTCTCGAGACAGGGACCGACGTCGGTCCGGTGCCTCGGCGCGTTCTTGCCGGTCGCCAGGGCGGTCCTCAGGGCCGCCTCCATCTCCCGGAAGAGGATCCGCAGGTGCGACCGCGCGCTGCGCGCCGGGATGATCTTGTGGACGTGGTCGGAGAAGAGCAGCAAGCCGACCGCGTCCTGCTGCTGGAGCATCAGGTAGGCGAGCGCCGCGGCGAGGTAGGTCGCGTAGCGGATCTTCTCGATCCGGCCCTCGTCGGCGAACGGGGTCGAGCTGGACACGTCGATCATCAGGTAGGAGCGGAGGTTGGTTTCCTGCTCATACTCCTTGATCATGAACCGGTCGCTCTTCGCGTAGACCTTCCAGTCGATGTGGTGGATCGGATCGCCGGGGATGTACTGCCGGTGCTCGGCGAACTCGACGCTGAAGCCGTGGTACGGGCTCTTGTGCAGCCCGGTCAGGAACCCCTCGACGATCATCCGCGCGATCAGGTCGAGAGCCTGGAGCTTCGAGAGGAACGCCGGCTCGAGCAGGACCCGGGCGGACTGGTCGGTGCGCGCCATCGGATCCCTACGCCTTCTTCGGCTCCGGAACCTCCGCGAGGACCCGGTCGATGAGCTGCTCGACCTTGATCCCCTCCGCCTCCGCGGTGAAGTTCGTCATGACGCGATGGCGGAGGACGGACGGAGCGACCGCTCGCACGTCCGCCGCCGAGGGCGTGAGGTTGCCGTTCAGGACCGCGCGGGTCTTCGCGCCGAGGATCATGTACTGCGACGCGCGCGGACCGGCACCCCAGCTCACCCAGTCCTTCACGAAGGGAAGAGTGCTCGAGTCGGGACGCGTCGCCCGGGCGATCTGGACGGCGTAGCCGACCACATGCTCGGAGGCCGGGATCCGCCGGACCGTCTTCTGAATCCGCAGGATGTCCTCGCCGGTCAGGACGGTCCGGACCTCCGCCTCGGCCGGGCCGGTCGTCTGCGTGACGATCTGGACCTCCTCCTGCTCCTCCGGATACTCGACCGGGATGTTGAACATGAACCGGTCGAGCTGCGCCTCCGGCAGCGGATAGGTCCCTTCCAGCTCGATCGGGTTCTGCGTCGCCAGGACGAAGAACGGTCGCTCGAGCGGGAACGTCTGCCCGGCGGCGGTGACCTCTTTCTCCTGCATCGCCTGCAGCAGCGCCGCCTGTGTCTTCGGCGGGGTCCGGTTGATCTCGTCGGCCAGGATCAGGTTCGCGAAGATCGGCCCGTGCACGAACTTGAACTCCCGCCGGCCGGTCGTCCGGTCCTCCTCGAGGATCTCGGTGCCGGTGATGTCCGACGGCATCAGGTCGGGGGTGAACTGGATCCGGTTGAATTCCAGGTCCAGGACCCGGGCCAGGGTCGAGACGAGCAACGTCTTCGCCAGACCGGGCACGCCGACGAGGAGGCAGTGTCCGTCCGAAAAGAGGGCGCTCAGCAGCTCGTCGACCACCCTCTGCTGGCCGACGATCACCTTCCGGATCTCTCCCAGGATCTGCGTCCGCGCCGCCTCGCACTCCTCGACGGCGGACGCCGTCGCTTTCGTCATCTCCTCAGCCATGGTTCCTCCTGGAGGCGATCCGCCGCCGAACCGGTCCGCTCCCCGCGGCCGGCACGGCCCTACCAACACGAGGCACGCCCGGGATGTTCCCCTGGGCGCACCGGATTCCCGAGCCTAGCAGACCGGGAACGGGCCCCCAACCCGGCCGGCGCCCGCCCGCGCGCTAATCCGCACGGGTATCGATCCCGTGGATCCCCTTCGGGCGGTAGGCGATCAGATAGGCGATCGCCAGCGGTCGCGGCTTCTCCACGTTGCCCATCAGGAAGGACCGGAGCAGGCGATAGACCTCCGGATCGGACTCCGCCAGGGGCAACCACGCGAAGATCCGGGGCATGTAGATGTCCGAGAACGTCGGCTGGCAGCCGACCCGAGTCTGGAACACGCCGCCGCCGAGATGGATGTAGAGCGTGAAGGTCCGGGCGAACCGGGGGAGGTCCTCGGAATCGAAAACGAACCCGTCCCGGCAGGCGGGCAGGACCGGGGCGATCGTGTAGGTCGCGTGCGAGACGTCGGCGCAGGAGACGACCGGATAGACCTCGGGCCCCCGCATCGGCTCGTACTCCCAGACGTACGCTCCGGAGCGGGTGAGCTGGAGATGGTCCTTGAAGAACCGGTACAACCGGCGCGCCCGATCCCGGTACTCCTCCTCCCCGGTCATCTCCGCGAGCAGGTAGAAGCACCGCGCGAAGAAGGTCTGCCGGTTGAACGGCTGCCACTTGTACTTCCGCTCCTGTTCCTCCCGTCCGGTCCCGTAGACCATCCAGCCCGCCGGAGCCTCGTGGGCGATCTGGTAGTCGTGGTAGAGCATCGTCTCCCGGCACTCCTCGATCCGCCGCAGACGGTGCTCCTCGTCCGCCTCGGTCCAGGCCGGGTCGCGCGGGGCGCGGTGGGCCCATTCGAGGATCGGCTGGAGGATCAGGCCCGAGTGGACGAGGTAGATCCGGCGGGCTCCTTCGCCGTAGCGGGGGGTGCTCCATCCGGGATCGGACCGGCCGTCCTCGTCGGTATTGCCGGAGTGGTCGTCGCGCTCCGCCATCGCCGCGTCGGCGTATTCTCGAACGCGACGGAGCAGCTCGAAGTCGCCGGTCACGTCGTAGAGGGTGATCAGCGCCATCGCGTCGCGGCTCACCCGCCAGGCGAGGCTTCCATCATCGTTGGTGACCTCGGAGAAGCGTTCCTCCCAGTACGACGCGGGGTAGAGCTCCTCGAAGTGCTCGCGCGAGCCGTATCGGAGCGAATCGGGCTCGAGCTCGTACTGGTACCGCTCGAGGAAGTTGTAACGGGTGAGTTCCACCGCGGCCGGATCGTGCTTCGTCGCGAGATGCCGGTCGATCTCCTGCGCGACCGCCGGCGCCGGCTCGCCGCCCCCGAAGCCCAGCGATCCGCCGAGCAGAAGCAAGAGGAGCGCGCGAAGCGCGCGGCTAGATCCGGTCCGCGAAGACACGGTAGTCGAGACTCGGGAAGAGGTTGTCCTTCTCCTCGAATTCGGAGAGAGCCCGCTCATCGATCCTTTCCTCCAGAAGTGCGCGGACCAGCATGTCGAAGCGACCCAGGTGCGCCTCGATCCGACCGGTCGCGTAGTCGACCATCGTTCCCATCCCTATGATAAACGCCCAATCGCTCGACTGGGCCAGCAGGAGCTCCCGGGCCGCCTGGCTCAGGGCGCGCTCGGCCGGCGGAGCGGGCGCGGAGCGGGCGAAGCGATTGGCCAGCTCCACCAACCGACCCTCGGCGCGGTGGAGGTGCGGGTAGATCCAGTCGTTTCGGTCGTTCAACCAGACCTCGGCGAACCCGCCGCGTCCCCACGACGACGGGCAGGGGAGACCGGTCGCCTGTTCGGGGGTTCGCCCGAGGTGCTCGCTCGGCGTGACCAGGCGGATCGCGTCGGCGTCCCGGGCCGCGCGGCGCAGCAGCTCCTCGATCCAGATCGGTCCCTCGAACCACCAGTGGCCGAACAGCTCCGCGTCGTACGGTGCGACGATCAGCGGCGGCCGGTCCATTCGCCCCCGCAGCTCGGCGAGCCGGCGCTTGCGCTTCTCGAGGAAATCCTCGGCGTGCATCGCCGCCCGCTCGGCGGCGCGGCCGAAGTCGTAGGGCTGCTTCGGCCCATGACCGCCGGTGATCCGGTAGTACTTGATCCCGAGCCCCGTCCGCGCTCCGTCTCCGTGCAGGTAGGGACGGAGGTATCCGTACTCGAGGTCGAAGCCGACGTCGCGGTAGAACTCCCGGTACCGCGGATCGCCCGGGTATCCATCGCGCGCGCTCCAGACCGAGGCCGCCGAGTCGGGATCCCGTCCGAAGGCCGCGACCCCGGAAGGGGTGCGCAGCGGTTCATGGACCTCCCAGCGAGGGGGCGGGCTCGCCCGCGTGATGCCGTGCGTCTCGACGAAGAAGTACCGGAGACCCGCCTCGTGGAGGATCTCCTCGATCCCACGGTCGTACCCGCACTCGGGCAGCCAGAGGCCCGACGGCGGACGGCCGAAGTGGCGTGCATGCTCGGCGACGGCGACGTGGATCTGGGCCCTCCAGGTGTTCGGTCTCCTGCTCATCAGCGGCAGGAATCCGTGCGTCGCCCCGCAGGTGATCAGCTCGACGGCGCCGGTCTCCTGAAGAGCGCGGAAGGCGGGCAGGAGCCTTCGCCCGTACCGTTCGGCATAGCGGCGCCGGGTCCGCCGGAAGATCCGGTGGTAGGAGCGAGCCAGCGCATGGAGCGGTGGGATCAGCCGGGTCCGGCTCACCTCGCGCGCGGCCAGGTCGATCCGGTCGTCCAGGTGGACGAGATAGCGGTCCTGGAGGAGGGGATCGTCCAGCATCGCCGCCAGGGTCGGAGAGATCGAGAGGGCCAGGCGGAACGGCACGCAGTCGTCGACGAGGCGCTCGAGGGCCTCGAGCAACGGCAGGTAGGTCTCGGTGATCGCCTCGAAGAGCCAGTCCTCTTCGAGGAACCGCGGATGCTCCGGATGCCGCACGAACGGGAGATGCGCGTGGAGCACCAGACAGAGATCCCCGGGCGCGGATCGCCCCTCCGCGGCCGCGGTCAACCCTCTTCCTCAGCGCCCCGCGTCTTCGGGACCCTCCGTTCGGAAGTCGGTTCGCCGCTCGACGACGAGATCGATCGTGCGGCGGACGCGGCCATCGGCCGACGTCGCCGAGCAGGGGATCCGCTGAAGCCCGTCGGGAAGCTGGAAGCGCACCGTGAACGTTCCGTCCCGCCGCAGCGCGACCGGTTTGCCCTGGATCGTCAGCCGGGCGTCCGGTTCCGTGGAGCCGTAGAGGATCAGCTCCGCCTCGGCGGTGAATCGAACGTCGCCCTCTCCGGGGGGCCGCGTCACGTCCCCGCTGGAGGGGGCCTCGCCGCTCTGGAGCGTCTCCGATGCGCCGAAGCCGAGGACCGACTCGGAGGACGGGAGTTCCCGCCCGATCCGGTCGGTTGCCGGCGCCGCCACCTCGGTCTCGGCGTGCAGGTCCCAGTGGAGGTCGGCGGTCTCCTCGACCTCGGTGCCCGGTGTCCGGACTCGCTCGCTGCGGGCGAGGGGATAGTAGGTCCCGTCCCGCGCGAGCAGGCCGATCGAGCCCTCGTAGGCAGAGCTCGGATGCGGCACGCGGAGATACCAGTTCCGGGCGTCGGGGTTCAGGGCGACATCGAAGTGGTCCGCGCTCGCCCGCGGCTCTCCACCCGGATAGACATGGACCCGGAGTATCCACCGATGGCCGTCCCATCCCTCGCCGAGCGATTCCCGTGCTCGCCGGAGCGATCGGGGGGTCACTTCCCAGTACGCGTGGAGCCAGTAGGGATCGCGAACCATCAGCGCGAGGCGGTCGACTCCGTACTTCTCCGGAAGCGACTCGACGGCGGAAACCGACGGCCGGTGCGCCCGTTCGGCGCGTGGCGCGGGCGAGGCTTCGCGCCGACCCCCCCTCTCCGGATTCGAAGGGCGACGGGACGACTCCGTTCGCCGTCCTCTCTTGCGATTCTGGAACTGCGGAGTGTACACGCTCTCCCGTCGCGCTTCGCCCGTGCGGCGCAGGTGCTCGCGCGCCTGCAGAGCCCGTTCGTCCAGCGTGACGTCGCGCGGGCGACCGCGGGAATCGCCCCGGTCGCGTCGGTCCCCGAAGCGCTCGCGCCGTCGATCGGAGTGTCGATCACTCCGTCGATCGCTCCGTCGATCACGATCACGATCACGATCCCGATCCCGGCCACGGGACGCGCGCCCCTTCGGCGGTGCGGAGCGGCGCGGATCCTGGCGATCCTGGGACCGGTCGCCGCGTCCCCGCTCCGGATGGACACGGCCGTCTCCCCTCCGCTTCGCGTGCGCTCTTCCTCGGGATCGGCGTCCGGGGCTGCTCGACCGCACCTCCTCGACGCGGGAGAGCTTCATCGCCGGGTCGATCTCGGGAGCCTCCCGGCGGGGCGGTTTCGCTCGCTCCCGACGCCGGTCCCGATCGGATCGCGCCGGCTCGATCCTCGGCCGGGCGCTCTTCGGGCGTTCGGTCTTCTCCCGGGCGGGACGAGGACGCTGCGGTTGCTTCGGTCCGGAGCGCCGGATCGCGCCGGCGAGCTGGTCCTTCGACATCGTGCTCCTGCCGGCGATCTGGAGCTTCCGCGCCATTTCGAGCAGCTCCTTCTTCGTCTTTGCCGACAGATCGTCGGATTTCATCCGTCTGCTCCTTCTCGCGAGTCAAGAATTCCGGGCATGCGAATCCGGCCCGGGCGCGCGTGGGCTCACGTTGGTTCGTTCTGCCAAGTGGATGAGTGCCTCGGGGCCGTTCCCCGGCGCCGGCTCTGATGGGCCGGCCGGTTGCGCCGCTCCAGCGGCGTTGTAGATCAACAAGAGAGCATAGACTCTTTCCTCGAGCCTTGTGCGATCGAAATCGATCCCGCTGCGTTCGATCCGGTCGAGGAGCGCGAGGCACTCCCGGATCCTGGTGGGCGAAGGTTCCGGAACCCCGAGGAGCGCCGCGAAGCGATCGTCGATCGACTCCGCAACGAGTTGCGGGGTCTCGACATGCTCCACGTCGTGGACGGCGCGGTCCAGGATCT
>WJJW01000251.1 GCA_014729455.1 Candidatus Eiseniibacteriota bacterium | reverse complement strand
GCGCACGGACTGCATGGCGTCCGTGCGCCGTCTCTTCGAGGAAGCGAGCCAGGTTGCCGCCCGGCGGCGGTTCGTCAACGAAGGCGTTGCACGCGGCCGCTGGTGAAGCGATTCCCCGCATCGATCCGGTAGAAGTAGGTGCCGTTCGGTGCCGGCGAGCCGTCGGCGAGCCGACCGTCCCAGCTGGACTGCTGGATCCCGGCGCTCCGGTGCGCACGATCGACCAGCGTTCGGACCCGGCGCCCTTGCGCGTCGTAGACGTCGAGCGAAACTGCGACAGGCTCGCTCAGCTCGTATTCGATGATGGTTCGATGCGCGAAGACGCTGGGTCGGGGCCGGGACCAGAGCGCGGTCCGTCGCGCGGGATCGCCGTCGGTGACGTCCGATGCGGACGGTCCCCACTGCTGGGTGAAGACGTCGCTGAGCGCCGGCCCATCGGAATCGCCCGACCAGGCGATGACGAAGATGTCGCTATGGCTGAAGGTCAGGTCGATCTGGTAGATCGGCATCGGGGGCTCGACCAGCGCGTCGACTCCGAAGGGGACGCCGTCCTCGTCGAGACAGCGGACCCCGATCCCGTCGTCGTTCTTCCACGCTACGACGTAGTGGCCGCTCTCCGCGCGACCGACCGACGGACTCTGTCCCGTGGAGGCCTCGCTGCTGACCCGGAAGGGATCACCCACCGGATCCCCGTCGAGCTGCAGGATCTGGGCCCAGCCGGCTCCCTGATACCAGACGAGAAGGATCGCATCGGCATCCATGAACGCGATGTCCGGCTGGGCCTGGTTGCCGCCGAGTCCGATCCCCGAGAAGTCCTGTTCGACGATCGCAAGATCGCGAGCGAGAGTGGTCCCGTGCAGACGCCAGGAACCGTTCAGCTCCTGCTCGGTCCAGACGATGACGGTGGTGCCGTCGATGTTCCGGTTCATCGTCATCGTCTGCTTGGGGCGCACGGTCGTGGTGGCCCGGACCCGGTCCGTCAGAGGTTCCCCGTCCGATGCGAACATCTGAATCCAGATCGTGTCCTCGCCTCCGTCGCTCTGATGCCAGGCGACCACGAAGGTCCCCTCGTCTCCGCAGCGAACGATCGGGCGGCTGAGCACTTCGGATCCGTCGACTCCATCCACCAGAAGATCGTCGCTCAGCGGGTTGCCGTAGAGGTCGAACCAGCGCGCGAGGATTCCCGACCTGTCATCCTGCCAGGCGACGACGAAGCGATCGCCCGCCTGATTCCAGGCGGCGCTGGGCCGGCCCTGCACGTTTTCGGTCCGATCGTTGATCCGGAACTCGATCCAGTCCGAGGTGAGCTTGCCGAAGATCCCGGCGTCGTCGCCGGGTCCTTCTCCTTCCCAGACCCAAAGGACCTGGTTGGTGCCGTTGGATGTCGTCGCTGTGAACCGATGGTGACCCGATTGATCGTCGTTGACCTTGACGATGTCGCCGGTCGGCTCGACCGATGCGCCGGCGTTGAACGCCCCGCAAAGGAGTCCGCCCAGCAGAGCGAGCAGGGCTCCGTATCGTGTAGACATGTCCTTCTCCTGTTTGAGCTGGTGCCGTTGGACCGGCGCCTGATGCCGGATTCCTCTTCTATTCAGAACGGCGAAAAATCGGTGGGGGAACCCTCAGGAAAAGAGGGAAATTCTCGGATCTCGTTAAATCTCAATGAGTTGGATTTCGGGCAGTCCCCGGCGCGCCCGAGAGCGCCCGGTAGCGGGCCGCGGCCTCGGGCCTGCCCCACCGCTCGTAGAAAGCGGCGAGATCGGCGGCGGCCGACCGGGTCCGGTCGTGATCGGATCCATGGAGGGAATCGACGACCGCGTAGACGCCGAGCAGGAGCGTCTCGGCCCTCTCGAACCGATCCTTCTCCAGCAGGCAGAGGGCGAGCCCCCGTTCGGCCGACCGGCGGACCCCGTCCGTGCGGGGCAGATGGGTCCGGGCCCGGCGGACCGCCTCTTCGAGCGGGGAGATCGCTTCGTCGGCTCTCCCCCGCGCGCGCAGGATGTCTCCGAGGAGAACCAGGGAACGAACGATGTCGGGATGCTCGGCGGCGAGGATCCGCTCGCGAAGCGCGAGCGCCTCGCGGCAGATCCGCTCCGCCCGGTCCAGCACTCCCGCCTCGTAGTCGACCCGCGCGAGGTTGTGGACGATGATCGCCGTGACGTGGTGATCGGGCCCGAAGGTCTGCTCGTAGATCTTGCGCGCGGCCCGCATCCCTTCCCGCGCGCGGTCGTACTCGCCCTGCTTCATCAGGCCCATCGCCCGGTTGGCGAGAACGACGCCGACCTGCGGATGATCCTCTCCGTACGCGGCGCGGAACACCTCGAGCACCTGATCGTGCAAGGGCTCGGCCTCGGCCGCACGCCCGATCCCCACGAGCCCGTCGGCCAGACCCAGCCGGGTCGCCGCGACGCTCGGATGATCATCGCCCAGGACGGCACGGTTGATCTCCAGCGCCTTGCGCGAGCAGACGACCGCTTCCTCGCGCCGATCCTGAGCGTTGAGGACAACGGCCAGGTTCGACCAGCGTTCGCCGACCATCGTGTGGCGCTCGCCGAACGCCTTCACCCCCTCGTCGATCGCCTCGCGCAGCAGCTCCTCGGCTTCCGCGTAGCGACCCATGCGCGAGAGGACGATGCCGAGATCGTTGGCCACGCTGGAGCGGATCTCGAGGACCTCGCCCTCGACGCCCCGGAGCTCGTCGAGAAGAGGCCCGAGGATGGACCGGGACGCCTCGTACTCGCCGTTCGTCTTCAGGGCATGGGCGAGCGACCGCTTCGCGTCCCAGACGAGCGCGTCGGGCGCCTCGCCCTTCCGCGTCGCGAGGGCGACCGCCTCTTCGAGGACCGCAACCGCTTCTTCCGGCTCTCCCCGAGCGCGGAGGGCCTGTCCGAGGAAGACGAGTGCCTCGATCCCCTCGGGCGACCCGATCTTGTCCAGATCCCGCCAGTCCTGGACGGCTCGGCGGTGCAGCGCCTCGGAAGGCTCGAGGAGCCCGATCTCGAAGTAGCGCCGCCCGATCTCATTGCGGATCGTGGCGGCGATCTCCGGTCGCCCGGCGAGGTCCCGGTCGATCCTCTCCGCCGCCGCATCCAGGATCTCCCGAGCGCTGACCTCGTCCTTCGACTGGCGCTGCTCGGCGCTCGCCGCCTCGAAGATCCCGGACATGAAGCGGTTCACTTCCTGCAAGGCATCGCGCTGGGTCTCCGCCTCGATCCGCGAGCGATCCGCGCGCAGGTAGGCGGAGATGCTGACGGCGGCCGCGCCCACGAGGGTCACGAGGAACGCGGCGGCCACGGCGACCCAGACCGCGTTTCGCCGAACGTACTTGAGCGCGCGGTCCGTGAAGGGGGACGGGCGGGCGAGCACGGGATGCCCGGTCAGGTGGCGGCCGATGTCGGCGGAGAAGTCCGCCGCCGAAGCGTAGCGGCGGTCCGGGTCCTTCTCCAGAGCGCGCAGGACGATGTTGTCGAGGTCGCGCGGCAGCTCCGGATCGAGCGTGCCGGGCGCCGCTGGCTCCGTTTCCAGGATCGTATCCTCGAGATCCCGGTAGGATGGCCCCGCATGTGCGAACGGGTGGGTTCCGGTGAGCAGCTCGTAGAGCAAGATTCCCAGCGCGTGCACGTCGCTGGCCGTGCCGACGGGGCCGCCGCGGATCTGCTCGGGGCTCGCGTACTGCGGGGTCATCGGGCGGGCGTCGGCGCCAGTGAGGGCGGGCGCATCCGGATCCTGCTCCAGGAGCTTGGCGATCCCGAAGTCGAGCAGCTTGGGGATCCCCTCGTCGGTCACCAGCACGTTCGCCGGCTTGAGATCGCGATGGACGACCAGCCGATGATGGGCATGGTCGACTGCGGAACAGACCGCACGGAACAGCTGTAGTCGGTCCCGGACGTCCAGTCGCCGCGCTTCGCAATATGCGTCGATCGGGCGACCGGCGACATGCTCCATGACGAGATAGGGGAGCCCTTCGTCGGTCGTGCCGCCGTCGAGGACGCGGGCGATGTTCGGATGATCGAGGGAGGCGAGGATCCGCCGCTCCTCGCGGAACCGCTCGACGAGGCGGGGGCGGCCGAACCCGCCGTGCACCACCTTGATCGCGACCTTGAGATGGAAGGCGTCGTCGGCGCGCTCGGCGAGGTAGACCGTCGCCATCCCTCCGGTTCCGAGGATCTCGATCAGCCTGTAGACACCGAGGGTCCCGCCAGCGCGCGGAGCCCCGGAGGCGCGCTCGATCGCCTCCGTCGCGGTACCGGCGACGGCCTCCTCCACCCGGTCGCCGACGGTCTCCAGCGAGGCGAGAAGCTGCTCGACCTCGCGGCGGACCGTTGGATCCTCGCTCGCGCAGGCGCGATCCAGGAAGCGCGGGCGTTCGCCGGGGTCCCGCCGTGCCGCCTGTTCGAACAGCTCGCGAACCCGGATCCACTTGTCGCGATCGAGGATCATGAGGCCAGCGCCCGGTGGAGCCAGGCACGGGCCAGGCGCAGGTCGCGATGGACCGTCGCCGTCGAGACGTCGAGGACCTTGGCGGTCTCCTCGTAGCTCAGCCCGCCAAAGTAGTGCAGCTCGGAGGCGCGGGCGACCCGTTCATCCTGCTCGGCGAGCTGCTGCAGGGCGCGATCGAGGTGGAGGAGCTCCACGGCCGGGGTCGCGGTCAGCTCCAGACCGTCGTTGAGAGTCGTGCGTACCCAACCGGCGCCGCGTTTGATCGCGACCCGCTCCCTAGCGTGGTCGACGAGGATCCGCCGCATCGTGCGGGCTGCCACGGCGAAGAAGTGGGCCCGATCCTCCCACGGGACGTCGGCGCCGACCAGCCGCATGTAGGCCTCATGCACCAGGGCCGTGGGCTGCAAGGTGTGGCCGGGGCGCTCGGCGCGGAGGTAGGAGTCGGCCAGTCCGCGCAGTTCGTCGTAGACCAGATCGAGGAGGGTGTCGATGGCCGTCCGGTCCCCCTCACGGTGAATGCGGAGAAGCCGGGTGATGCGTTTCTGGTTCTCAGTGCGTTGCATATCAATGACTTCCAGCCCGAACCCGGACGGCCTTCGCGAATCTCCCACCCCGGCTCGAATCGTCGTCGACCAACGATGATACCGGTTTCCCTCCGCCTCCTCCGAGCGGAATCGGTCCGGATCGATCCGGGTCCTTTCGTCGTGATCGGCGGACGATTTCCGTCTTTGATCGCGCAGTTCATTCGGCACTGCCATCTTCCACGACCGAGGCCCGGTTGGCGGTCAACGAGTATGGACGCCCACTTTTGACGGAGTCGCGACTGCGGAGCCATTCCCCAGATCGGCCAGGCGCGCGGCGAGAGCCCGGGCGTCCCGCTCGCGCAGGCGGACCCGCACCCGTAGGAGCCGGAACCAGCGAGCATGCGTCGGATCGCGGAGCGCCGGCCCGATGGCGACGGCTACCCGCGCTTCGTCGAGCGGGAGTTCCGCCGTTGCCTCGACTGCGGCCTGCTCTGCCACGGCTTCGCGCGCCTGCGCTACCCGCGGTGCGGCTTCGAACGCCTCGTAGCCTTCTCGTGCAAGGACAAGATCTGCCCGAGCTGTCTGGCCCGACGAGCAGCCGACACCGCCGCATGGCTGATCGACGACCGGCTACCGGAGGCCGGATACCGCCAGTGGGTGCTGACCTTCCCCTGGACGTTGCGCGTCCGCCTGGCCGCCGATCGGCCTCTCTTGAACAAGCTGCTCGGTCAGTTCCTGGGGATCCGGTTCACCTGCAGCGCGGGCGTGGCCGGGACGTGGGAATCGGCAACGGCCACTGCAGAGCGATCACCCCCGTGCAGCGCTTCGGGGGAGCGCTGAATGCCAACCCGCATTTCCACAGCATCCTGCCCGATCGGCTGTGGACCCCGGCGGGCCCGGGAGCGCCCTGTCCACCGGACGGCCTCATGGCCGCAGGGCGGCCGTTCCCTTCGGCCGCAGGGGAGAGGCCTCTCCGAAAGGAAAGCGAACCGAGTGATCGTTGGCGAAAGGTCCGTGTCCGTCCTCATTGTCTCACTACGCCCTGGTTCCGGAAGCCCTATAAATCGCCGAAGTGGCGTAGAGACCGCGGAGAGAAACCCTCGCGTACTCGGTGTCGTTCAACCGCCGACCGGCCGTGAGAGGGTCCGATGGCGATGGAATCCCCGATCCGCATGCTCGAGTTGGCGGCCGAGTTTCGCAGCGTCAGCAAGGCCTGCAAAGTCATGATGTCCCTTTCGGAAACTCCGTCCGGATTGAAGGAGTTGACCGACGTGCCGAGAACCCCCTCCGGATGTGGCCCCCTGGCGTCGGTCTGTTTCATCTGGAAACCGACGAGCAGGTTCGTTTGCGCAAGCTGACGTCTGCAGCACTGAAACCCCTCTCATAGTAGCCACGCTCCGCGCTCTGATACATCTTCTTCAAGCATGCAATTCCTTGTGGATCAAGATGTTACCCGATACCATATAGACCTTCACAGCAACGGCCGCGCGAGGAGGTCATCATGCCTTGCGCAGGAATCTTGTCGCCGATCCTCTTCTCCATGATCGGTCTCGCGTCTCTCGTGACGAGCGTCATCGCCTGCGAGGACTGCCTCGACTACGCGACGGATCCCGTGGAGCCGATCGTCGGGACCCTCGACGTGACCGACGATCCCTTCGACGTCGCGGTGCGAGGGGACCGTGTCTACATGGTCGCCAACAACTCGCGCTTCCCGGACGATCCCGTCGTCCACGAGCTCCTCGTCGTCGACGTCTCCGATCCGGCCGCGCCGATCCAGCTAGGCGTCCTCGATTCCCCCTGGGGCCATTTCTCGATCGACGTGGAGGGGGACATGGTCTACGCGTGCAGCCCGGCTCTCGCGAAGATCGATGTCTCGAATCCGCAGGCGCCCGAGCAGCTCGGCTACTTCGACTTCGCGGAGCTCCCGCGGGACATTCCGCAGACGGTCGACGTCGAGGCACCGTATGCGTACATCATCACCGACGTCATCGGATCCAACGAGGGACGGCTCCGGGTGTTCGACGTGAGCGGCGACGCCCCCCTTTACCGCGGGTTTCTCGGAATCACCGACGGTCTGAACGATCTCGTCACCCGGTGGCCGTATGTCTACGCAATCGGATCGAACGAGTTCTGGGTCGTCGACGTCTCGGACCCCACCGATCCCATCGCGGTCGGGAACCTGACGCTCGAGTTCCTCGGAACCGACATCGCGCTTCGGGAAGACGTCGCGGTAGTCAGCGTCTCCCAGCGGCCCTCGGTCGTGATCGACATCTCCTCGCCCACTGCGCCGGCGCTGCTTGGAGACGGACCGTCGATGGGTCAGTTCGAGAT
>WJJW01000250.1 GCA_014729455.1 Candidatus Eiseniibacteriota bacterium | reverse complement strand
TACGTGCTACTCCTCGATCTGCGGTCTATTCGAGAAGAAGCAGCTTGCGGGTGGCGCTTCCCTCGCTCGTCGCGAGGCGGGCGAAGTAGATCCCGCTTCCCGCGGGCGCGCCCTCGGCCGTGGTTCCGTCCCAGCGACGGATGTGGACGCCGGCGTCCAGGGTCCCCTCGACGAGCGAGGCGCCCCGGCGGCCCTGCAGGTCGACGATCTCGAGATGCCCGGGATCGTGAAGGCGATCTCGGTCGCCTGGCGGAACGGGGTCGGGCGCGCCCGGTCGATCCGCAGCGCGCCGGCGCGACCGATCAGGTCGTCGACGCCGGCCGGGCTCGGCTCGACGTAGAGGCCCTGGATCACCTCCTTCGTCGCGGTGTTTTGCAAGTAGGCGACGACGTGCAGCATGTCCGGATCCCACTCGGGATCGATCGGGATGTCGGCGGAGACGACCACCTCGTCGTCGACGTTTTGGAGGACGATCTCCTCGTCATGGATCCGGCGCGTCACCACCGGCCAGGTGTCGACGCCTCCATATCCGCAGCAGTAGAACACGTCGTTCTCATAGATCAGCAGGCTCGCCCGCAGATCGGTGAGATCGACCGGATCGACCAGTCGGAAGGTCGCTTCGATCGAGACGTCCGTGTCGCCGACGTCGTAGCCGCCGGTGATCTCGACCGGGCTCATGCCGCCGGTGTCGGCCAGCCGCTGCTCGATCAGGTCGCGGTAGTCTTGCTCGACCTGGTCGCAGGAGGTGGCTCCGATGTCGAACAGGATCCCGTCGAAGCGGACGTGAGGATGCGAGACGACGCCGTACCAGCTCGCCCGCTCCGCCGTCTCGGGGATCTCGAGCGGGTCCATGTGATGGTTCTCGAAGTGAACGATCGTGTCGGTTCCGTACTCGTCCTGAAGCCTGTCCAGCCCGCACCGGGCGTAGGGGCAGAACCCTCACCAGGTGGCGCCGTAGTCCTCGATCACGACGACGCGGGGGACGCCGGCGAAGGCGCCGGTTACGGCTCCCGCAAGCAAGACGGCGGCGATTCCTGCGGAAACGACGAACTTTCGGGTCATTTGGGCCTCCATGGATGAAGTGTCCTTCGTACGATCCGGCGTACGAAACGATCGTCGGTTCGTGACAAGCGCATTCGGGCGAGCCGCCGGCAGAGGAGTCGACGCGGCCGGCCCGAGCAATGTGGTTACTCGGTCCCCTCCATGATCTCGGTGAGGAGCTTCCTCGCGATCTCGGTCCGTGGATGGGCAACACCAAGGGCATCCGAGGCTCGCTCGTAGCACCGCCGCGCGACCCGCTCCGCTTCCGCCGGGTCGCCGGAAAGCATCAGCGTTCGCGCCAGGCCGGTCATGGTCGAGAGGGTGCTGGGATGCTCCGGGCCGAGGACTTCCTGCTTCTTGGCCAGAACCTCCCGGTAGATCGCCAGCGCCTCCCCGAACTTTCCCTGCTTCCGCAGGAAGGCGGCGAGGTTGTTGCGTGTCACCAGCGTGTGGGGATGATCCGGCCCGAGAACCTGCTCGAGGATCGCGAGCAGGTGGCGGGTCGTCGCTTCCGCCCTCCCCGTCTCCCCCTGCTGATCCTGGAGCGCCGCCAGGTTGTTCATCGTCGTGAGGGTCGATGGATCCTCTTCCCCGAGGACCCTGCGCTTGCTCGCGAGGTTCTCGACGAGGAGACTCTCGGCTTCCGCGAGCGCGTCGCCGTCGATCAGGACGTTCGCCAGGTTGTTCTGCGCGACGAGCACCTTCTCGTGGTCCCCTCCCAGCGTGCTCGAGGCGCGGTGCAGGGCGCTGCGCGCCATCTCCTCCGCCTCCTCCATCCGGCCCTGATTCAAGAAGGCCTGCGACAGGCTCGTCTCGTACCCGATCGACCACTCGTGGTCCGGGCCGTGAGCCCGGCGGCTGACGTCCAAGGCCGAAGTCCACAGGGTCTCCGCCTCGGCGAACATGCCGAGGTTGTAGTAGGTCTCTCCGAGGTAGCCGTGAAGCAAGGCCATCGTCTCCGGATCCTCGTCGGAGAGGGCGCGCGACTCCTCCGCGGCGCGATCGAGCACGTCCACGATCTTCACGTCGCGCCCTTCCTGCCCCGGCGCGGGAGCCTGGATCATCCGCGTGAGGAACTCGAGCGCGAGCGCGGAACGGTCGGCCTCCTCCTCCGCCCTGGTCCGGGCGGCCGTCACCTCGTCGAGCCGGGCCGCGGCGAGCCGCTCCGCCTCCAGCGCCCGGTCCCTCTCCGCGGCGATGCGGCCCGACTGGATCGACATCACGATCCCGAAGACGAGGAGAAACGCGAAGACCAGGCAGAACGCGACCGCTCCCGCCGGGTGTCGCTCCGCGAGCTTGCGAAGCTGGTAGACCGCGCCGGGCCGGCGCGCGAGGATCGGGAAGCTCGCGAGATGGCGCTCGACGTCGTCGGCGAGCGCGGAGACGCTCTGGTAGCGGCGGTCGGGATCCTTCTCGAGCGCCTTCAACAGGATCGTCTCGAGATCCCCGCGGAGGGAGCGGTCGATCCTCCCCGGCGGGCGGATCGGCTCCTCGATCGCCATCCGCACCGCCTCGGAGAACGAAGCGTTCTCCCAGTCGTGCAGCGGCGCGCCGACGAGCAGCTCGTAGAGGATCACGCCGAGCGAGTAGACGTCGCTGCGCAGATCGATCGCGTCCGGCCGGCCCTGCGCCTGCTCCGGGCTCATGTACCGCGGCGTCCCCATGAGCTGGCCGTCCCGCGTCACGGCGTCCTTGCCGGTCAGCGAACCGGTGATCGCCTTGGCGATCCCGAAGTCGATGACCTTCGCGACCGCTCGCCCGTCCACCTCGGAGACGAGCACGTTCTGCGGCTTCAGGTCGCGGTGGAGGATCCCCTTCTGGTGTGCGTGCTGGACCGCGCGGCAGACCGAGAGGAAGAGCCCCAGCCGCGCCCGCCGCGGCAGCTCGCGCCGCGCGCAATAGCGATCGATCGGATCGCCGACGACGTGCTCCATGACGAAGTACGGAAGCCCCTCGTCGGTGGCGCCGGCGTCGAAGACCCGCGCGATGTTCGGGTGATCGAGGATCGCCAGGGCCTGCCGCTCCCCCTCGAAGCGGACCAGGACCGCGTCGAGATCCCACGCCGCCTTGAGCACCTTCAGTGCCACCCGCCTCTGGATCGGCTCGGTCTGCTCGGCGAGGTAGACCACCCCGAACCCGCCTTCCCCGATCCGCTCGAGGATGCGGTAGGGACCGATCCGTTCCGGCGTCCGGTGGGCCGGCGGCTTCCGCACGAGCGGCGGGACCGGGAGCGCGGCGGTCGGCGTGTCGTAGCCGAGGAGCTGCACGATCTCCTCGCGCAGCGCGGGATCGTCGGGACACTGTTGCTCGAGAAAGCGCTCCCGCTCGTCCGGCGCGAGGGCGGCCGCCTCGTGGAACAGCTCCTCCTTCCGGCGGCGGCGGGCGTCGTTAGACATCGTCCCCCCTCCGGTCCCGGGTCGCGTCCATCTCCTTCGCGAGAATCGCCCGCAGGTACCGCCACCTGCGCTCGATCGTGCTGACGGAGCTTCCCATCTGCTCGGCGATCTCGGAGACCGTGAACCCGGCGAAGTAGCGGAGCAGGACGATCCTGTGCCCGTCGGGATCCTCTTCCCGGATCCGCTGGAGGGCGAACTCGAGGGCGAGGATGTCCTCGGCGGGGATCTCGATCTCGAAGGGGATCTCCTCCATCTCGACGCGCCGGAGATTCCCGCCGCGCTTCCGGCGCAACCGGCGACGCGCCTGCTCGACGATGATGTCGTGCATCGCCCGCGCGGCGAGGAAGTAGTACTCGCCCCGATTCCGCCAGGTGAGATCCCGGCGGCCGACCAGGCGGAGGTACGCCTCGTGGACCAGCGCGGTCGGCTGGAGGGTCTGTCCCGGCGGCAGCTTGGCCATC
>WJJW01000249.1 GCA_014729455.1 Candidatus Eiseniibacteriota bacterium | reverse complement strand
GGTTAGCACCGCCGCCTCGACGAGGAACTGCGCCATCAGGTCCCGCCGCCGGGATCCCAGCGCCATCCGCAGGCCGATCTCCCGGGTCCGCTCCCGCACCGAGACGAGCATCATGTTCATCACCCCGATCCCGCCGACCATCAATCCGATCGAGGAGATCAGGACCATCACGAGGTAGAACCCCTGGGTCACCTGGTCGTAGATCTCCAGGAGGTTCTCCTGCGAGGTGATCCCGAAGTCGTTCTCCTCGTCGGCGCGGACGCCGCGTCGGCGCCGCAGCAGTTCCTCGATCTGCTCGCGGGCGGCGTCGGCCCGGCCCGGGTCGGGCGGCGCGGCGACGATGTAGTCGACCGAGGAGCCGTAACCGAGCGCCTGCGCCATCCGCGTCAGCGGGATCACGGCGAGGTCGTCCTGGTCCTGCCCGAGGAAGCTCCCCTTCTCCTCCAGGATCCCGATCACCTGGTAGCTCTCCGGCCCGATCCGTACCCGCGTCCCGAGCCCTCCGCCGGTCGGGAAGAGCTCCGCGGCGACCGACGCGCCGAGCAACGCGACCGGCGCCCGGTGGCGGACCTCCTCGCGCGTGAGCGGCCGCCCCTGCGCGATGGTCCAGTTGTTCGCGTCGAAGAACGGCTCGGAGGCGCCGATCACGCCGATCGACTTCGTCTCCTGTCGGCCGTAGGAGACCTTCCACATCGCGCGGATCTCGGGCGAGACGTGCGCCACGGCGGGGCAATGCTCCTCGATCGCATGGGCGTCGTCGATCGTGATGTCCTCGCGCGGTCGCCGGTCGGAGCGACCGACCTGGATTCCGGCCTCGTGCTTGCTGATGTAGAGGACCCCGCTGCCGAGCGTGCCGATCTGATCGGCCATCGAGCGGTTCGCCCCCTGGATCATGCTCACCATGGCGATCACGGTGGCGACCCCGATGATCACCCCGAGCAGCGTGAGCCCGGAGCGGAGCTTCTGCGACCAGAGGGTGAACAGTGCCATCCGGACGTTCTCGAACCAGAGCCCGCCCCGGGCGCGCCGCTCAGTTCTCATGGCGCAGCGCCTCGACCGGCACGAGCTTGCTGGCCCGCGTCGCGGGGTAGATTCCGAAGAAGAGCCCGACCGAGGAGGCGAGCAGCAACCCGACCGCCACCGACCAAGGACGCACCGCCGCCGGAAGCGGCGTCACCCTCTCGAGCAGGACCGCGGCTCCCCCGCCCAGCAGCACCCCGAAGAGCCCGCCGAGCACGGCCAGGGCGACCGATTCGGAGAGGAACTGGATCACGATGTCCCGCTGGCGGGCGCCGAGAGCCCGCCGGATCCCGATCTCGCGGGTTCGCTCGGTCACCGAGACGAACATGATGTTCATCACGACGATCCCGCCGATCAGCAGGCTCACCGCCACGATCCCCAGCGTGAGCCCGTAGATCCCACGCGTGAAGTTCTTGTACAGCTCGAAGAACATCTCCGATGTGCTGACGCTGAAGTCCGGCTCGTCCCAAGGATTCAACCCGCGACGCAGCTTCAGCAGAAGCGTCGCCTCCTCCTGCGCCTCGTCGAGCACGTCGGCCCCCGCCGCACGGACGTTGATGTTGATCGGATCCCGCCTTCCGTACATCTTGCGGTACGTCGTGACGGGGACCAGGACGACGTTGTCCTGCGACTGCCCGAGGACGCTCCCCCGTTCCTTCAACAACCCCACGACCCGGAAGCGATGCCGGCCGACCTTCATCTCCCGGCCGATCGGGTCGAGCGGCTCGAACAGCTTCTCGCGGACCTGCTCGCCGATCACCGCGACGAACCGGCGTCCTTGCACGTCCGAGCGCGTGAGGTGGCGACCGGCGACGACGTCGAGCGTGCGCAGCTCCGGGTACCCGTCGCCGAGCCCGACGACGTCCGCCCCGCGCGCCTCCTCCTTGCCGCGCTCGAGCGTCGCCCCGCGGCTCACCACCGGCACGACCGCCCGCGCGTGCTGCATCGTCCGCTCCAACGCCACCGCGTCGTCGAGCGTGAGATCCTTGCGCCGCAGCATTCTCAGGTAGGTATCGTGGTCGGTCGAGAACCCGAACTTGCTGATCTGGAAGACGTGGCTTCCGGTCGAGAGGATCTGGTTGGAGACGTAGCGGTCCAGCCCCTCGATCACCGCCACCACCGCCACGACCGAGCTGACCGCCACCAGGATCCCGAGGATCGTCAGGAAGCTCCGGAGCCGGTTCGACCAGAGGACCGACAGCGCCAGGCGGAGCGACTCGAGAAGGCTCACCGGGCCGTCTCCCGGACGACGTCCGAGGAGACACGACCATCGAGAAGACGGACGATCCGGTGCGCCCGCCGGGCGATGTTCTCGTCGTGGGTGACCAGGATGATCGAGTTGCCCGCTCGATGAATCGTCTCGAAGACGGCCAGGATCTCCTCGCCGGTCTTCGAGTCGAGATTGCCGGTCGGCTCGTCGGCGAGGATCAGGCTCGGGCTGGTCACCAGCGCGCGGGCGATCGCCACCCGCTGGCGCTGCCCGCCGGACAGCTCGTTCGGACGACGCTTCGTCTCCGGCGCCAGGCCGACCTGAGCGAGCGCCTCGCGCGCGCGCTCCCGTCGCTCCCGAATCGACAAGCCGGCGTAGACGAGCGGCAGCTCCACGTTGTGCAGGGCGTCGGCCCGCGGCAGCAGGTTGAAAGTCTGGAAGACGAAGCCGATCTCCCGGTTCCGGATCCGCGCCAGCGCGTCGTCGTCGAGCCCCTCCACAGCCGTTCCGTTGAGCAGGTAGGATCCCGCCGTCGGGGTGTCGAGGCAGCCGATGATGTTCATCAGCGTCGACTTGCCGCTTCCCGACGGGCCCATCACCGCGAGGTACTCGTTGCGCTGGATCGTCAGATCGACGTCGTCGAGCGCGCGGACCTGCTCGCGCCCGGCCTGGTAGATCCGCGTGATCCCCCGCAGGGAGATCAGGGGGAGGGGCGCCGCCATCGGTCAGCCCTCCGCGTCTTCGTCCCGGCCGCCGTCTTCGTCCGTCTCGTCCGCGCCGTCGCCTTGCTCCTCCTTCTCATCGGCGCGGACCGGATCGGCGTCCTCGAGGTTCCGCAAGGTCCGGTACGGCCCGACGATCAGGGCTTCCCCCGCCTCCAGGTCGCCGGCGACGGCCACGTGCGTCTCTCCGCGCAGGCCGAGCTCCACCGGAACGAACCGGGCCGTCGTCTGCTCCCCTTGCTCGAGAAGGAAGATCCCCTCGACCAGGTTGCGGTCGGCCAGCCCGGTCGTGTCGCGAACGTCTCCTTCCTCCCCGTCCCCGCCGTTCTCCTCCCCGGCCCGCTCGCGCTCCCAGCGCGCGACGACCGAGGGGGGGCGGGCGGTGAGCGCCTGCAGCGGAACCGCCAGCGCATCGTCGCGCGTGCCGGTCAGGATCTCGACGTCGGCGTTCATCCCGGTTCGAAGCACCGCCGGCGGATCGTCGAGCAGCACGGCGACCTCGAAGTCGGTCGCCTCCTGCTGGACGCTCCTCTGCCCGCGCCCCGACTGCCCGACGCGCGTGACCTTCCCGGTCAGGACCGTGTCGGGGAGGGCGTCGACCAGCACCCGTCCTTTCTGCCCGACACGCACGTGGATCACGTCGGTCTCGTCGACGTCGGCGACCACCTCCATCGCCTCCAGGTCGGCGACCGTCAGGATCACGGTACCGGGATTGTTCATGGTCCCGGTGATCACGTTCTCCCCCTCCTCGATGTTGAGCGAGGTGACGATCCCGTCCATCGGCGAGAGGAACGTGGTCTCGCGAAGATCCTTTTCGGCCTGTTCCAGAGCGGCGCGCGCCCGGCGGATCTCCTCCCGCGCGGCGGCCACCCGCGCCTCGGTCACCTCCGCCCGCGTCCGGGCCGCGATCCGCTCCTGCTCGGAGGCGAGCCCGCGCTCGGCCAGCGACTCCACCCGGTCCCGGTTCTGCTCCGCCTCCCGGTGCTCCGCCTGGGCGAGGACGAGCTGCGCCTCGGCCGATTGGATCTGCGCGCGGGTCTGCTGCACGAGGGAGCGGTACCGCTCGTCGTCGAGCTGCAGGAGCAGATCCCCGCGGGCGACCCGGTCCCCTTCGGCGACGGCGACCTCGGCGACCCGCCCCATCACGTTGCTCGAGATCTCCACCTGCTGGACCGGCTCGATGATGCCCGGAGCGCGGATCCACGCCTCGATCCGGCGGGTTTCGATCGGCTCGGTGCGGACCTCGGGTCCCTTCGCTCCCTTCTTCGGGATCAGGTTGGCGACGACGATCACGACGAGAAGAACGGCAGCGAGTAGCAGGAAGACCGTCCGCTTGCTTGGGCGCGCCATGCATCCCCTCCCCTCGATCCGGCGGGGAGGCGCCCCCCCGCCGATCCGCGCTCCGGGCGGCCTAGCGGCCCAGAGCCCTGTCCAGCTGGGCGAACGCCAGGTGCAGAGCGACCTGCGCCTCGACGTGGCTGTTCCGAGCGCGGGTGTGCTCGACCTGGGCGTTGTTCAGCTCGAGGATCGTCCCGCCGCCGTTCTCGTAGAGCGCCTGCTGCAGCTTCAGGTTCTCGCTCGCCAGGTTCACCGACTCCTCGGCGGCGCGCACCCCTTCGCGGGCGTCCTGGATCGCGATCAGCGCCTGGCGCACACCGAGCGCGGCGGCGAGCCTCTGGCGGCGCAGCTCCTCCCGGGCGGCGGCGTGGTTGGCGCGGGTCCTCTTGATGTTGCCGATGGTGTTGAACCCGTCGAAGATGTTCCAGCTCACGCCGAACCCGAACCCCCAGGCCGCGCCCTGCTTCAGGTCGTCGAGGTCGGTCAGTCCTGCGAACGTCTCCTGCTCTTTGGAGTAGAACAGCGAGCCGTCCATCGATGGAAACTGGTTCCAGAACGCGGCCTTCTTCCGGTCCGCCGCCCCCGCGAGCTGCGCGCGGGCGCGGTCCACCTCCGGCAGGCCCTGCTGCGCCTGGGCGATGAGCGGCTGTTCCTCCAGCTCCTCGGCCGCGGGGGGATTCTCGACATCGAGCGCGATCTCCAGTGGCTCGCCGACCTCGAGCCCGAGCAGGATCGCGAGCTGCGCCCTTTCGAACTCCACGGCGTTGCGCGCGGAGATCTCCTCCTGGACCGCGGCGGCCCGGTTCACGCGAGCCTGCAGGACGTCGGTCCGGGCGACCGAGCCGAGCTCGAAGAGGGCCTCCGACTTCCGGAGCTGCTCCTCGCTCACCTCGAGGGCGTCCTCGGCGACCTCCGCCAGGCGGATCGCCTGGAGCAGCAGGTAGTACTGCTGGCGGACCTGGTAGATGAGATCGGCCTCCGACACGCGGTAGCTCGCCCGCGCGGCGCCGACGTCCTCTCCCGAGGCCTTGAACTGGTAGATCGAGGGGAGATCGATCAGGTTCTGCCGGATGCTCCCCTGCACCTGGTACGACTCGTCCATCCCTCCCGCGATCAGACGGCCGGTGCTGAGATCGACGCGCGGGTCGTCGTACCGGTAGGTGCTCTGCCGGAAGCTCCCGGACAGCCCGACGGTCGGCACGAAGGCGTTGTAGCTGGAGAGGCGCGACCCCTCCGCGGACTTCAGGTCGTAGCGAACCGAGGCGAGGCCCGGGTTGCGGTCCAGCGCCATCTCGACGGCCTCCTGCAGCGAAAGCGGGGCCGCCGCCGCGGTCCCCGCCGCCAGCAGCACCGCCAGGATCGCGAGGCCGAGCCTCCGGGCTCCGCCGTGCTCGGTCGAGCAAGCGTTCATCATCCATTCCTCCCTGGGCCCATCCCGGCCCTGGGGTCTGTACGGACCTGCGCCCGCATCGGTTCCTTTCCCGCCCGATCCCCGCTCAAGGGGCGGCCGGATCCTCCTCGGTTCCGAGACGGACATTGCGGATGTTCGCGCGACGGAGCGCTCCGATCAAGCGGTCGACCATCTCGTACGGCACCTCCTCGTCGATCTGGAGGCTCACGATCAGCTCCCCCGAGGCTCGCAGCTTCGCCCCCAGGACCTGTTCGAGCGTCTCCAGGTCCACGATCCGGTCGTCCACCGCCAGCTCCCCGGTCCGGTCGAGCCAGATGTGCGCCGATCGCGTCCGCGCCGCGCCGATCCCCGAATCCGCCCGCGGGAGGTCGACCTCCAGGCCGGTCTCGAGGCGGAAGATCGTGCTGGTCAAGAAGAAGATCAGCAGCAGGAAGGCGATGTCCGCCATCGAGGCGGTCGGGATCCGCGCTCCCCGGGGCAACCTCCGCCGCTCGCGCATCCCTTACCCCTCCCCCAGCTTCAGCATGATCCGTCTCGCCCGCGCCGCGCGGACCTCGTCGAGCAGCTCGACCATCCTCCGGTACGGAACCGAGGGGTGCGTGACCAGGAAGACGGTCAGTTCCGGGCGCGCGTTCAAACGGGCCCGCACGGTCTCCTCGACCGAATCGAGGAGCGCCGGCAACCCGTCGATCGTGATCGTGCCGTCGGCGGCGGTGGCGATCTCGAGGACGTCCTCCCGCTCGACCCGCTCCCGCGTGCTCTGCACCCCGGGCAGGACCATCGGGATCCCGACCTCGAAGTCGAAGATCGTCGTCGAGAGGAAGAAGATCAGCAGCAGGAAGGCGACGTCCGACATCGGCGCCTGCGCGATCTCCGGCCTGCCCTTGAGGCGGCCCCGTATCCGCATCTCCGCCGCCCCTATCCGTCCGGATCCATCGGCTCGAGGATCGACAGCAGCTCGAGCCCGGTCTCCTCCATCTCGGTCGTGAACCGGTCGATCCGTCCGACGAAGTAGTTGTAGAACGCCTGGACCGGGATCGCGATCGAGAGCCCGGTCTCCGTGGTGATCAGCGCCTCCTCGATCCCTCCGGCGACGAGCCGCGCGCTGATCTGGTCGGCACCGGCGATCGTCGCGAAGGCGTGGATCATCCCGGAGACGGTCCCGAGGAACCCGAGCAAGGGCGCCACGTTGGCCACCGTCGACAGCCAGAGCAGACCCCGCTGCAGAATCGCCACCTCGATGCCGCCGTTGCTCTCCATCGCCCGCTCGACGCGCGCGCTCCCCTGATCGACCCGCTGCAACCCCGCATGGAGGATCCGCGCGGCCGGACCGCGGAGCCGGCGGCAGACGTCCCGCGCTTCGGGTACCCCGGCGGTACGGAGTGCACGCAGGATGGCGGTGCTCTCGCGCCGGCTGCGTCGCGTCGCCCGCCGGATCGCGACGAACCGTTCGATGATGATCGCCACCCCGACCACCGAGCAGATCAGCAGCGGATACATGAAGATCCCGCCGCGCTCGAACCAGTCGACGAAGCCGCGGATCTCGACGTAGCGCCCGGCGGAGGGGACCGGTTCGGTGAGGGACGGCCGCTCGGAGGGCGGGCCGGTGTCGGCCGGCGCGGGATCGTCCGCCGGGGCATCCTGCGCGCCGGCCGGGACGGTGACAGCCAGGACCGAGGCGATCGCGATCCCGATGAGGAGCCCGGTCCCCCGGCCAAGGAGCCCTCGGCCCCGCAAGTGCAGCACGGCTTCCTCCCTCCTCGCGGATCTTCCACCCCGGCCTCCGCGAGCCTAGAAACGGGCGCCGAGGCCGTCAACGCCGAATCCGCGCCGCCCACACCGGTCCGGACCGCCGCCGTGTCCTCTCAAGTCGGCGGTTTTCGGACCGATAGAGAGATGAGGGGCGCGATCGGGGATCCCCCCCGAGTCGATCCGACGCAGAGCTGGGGAGAACAGTCGAACCTGAGCATCATGAACGGGAAACGGATGCCTTGCGGGATCGTTCCCCTCCTCGTCGCGGGGATGCTCCTGGCTCCGGGCGCCCTCGCTTCCGCGCCGACGGAACCGGGAGAGCCCGGCGTCGTGTCGGGGGCGGCCTTCCATCCCGCCGGGGCGTGGGAGCAGCTCGAGGCTGCCCGGGCAGCGGACCGCCTGGGGGACCGGGAGGATGCCGCGGCCGGGTACCGCCGCGCGGCGACCCTGGATCCGCGTCTACTGGACGCCTGGATCGGCCTCATCCACAATGGTTTCCCGTCGAGCCCTCGGACGATGCTCGAAGGGGCGAGCGGCGCGGTCCGCGCCGTTGGAGACAGCTGGATCCTGCAACGCCGCCTCCTCTCGACCCTCTTCCCGGTAGTCTGGAGCGCCGCGTTCCTCTCAGCCGTTCTGCTC
>WJJW01000030.1 GCA_014729455.1 Candidatus Eiseniibacteriota bacterium | reverse complement strand
GGTTCCGGCTCGGCGCGGACCAGCGCGACGCCCTCGCCCGCGCGCTGCGCGAGAAGGTCCTGATCCTCACCGGTGGTCCCGGAACCGGAAAGACGACCCTGGTCGAGCGGATCCTGACGATCTACGAGATGAAGAAGCATCGGATCGCCCTCGCCGCGCCGACCGGGCGGGCGGCCAAGCGGCTCGCCGAAGCGACCCGCAGGGAGGCGAAGACGATCCATCGCCTGCTCGAGTTCAGCCCCCGCGCCCAGCGGTTCGAGCGCGACGACGCGCATCCGCTCGACACCGATCTGCTCGTCGTCGACGAAGTCTCGATGGTCGATGCGATGCTGCTGCTGCACCTCTTGCGCGCGATCCCGCCGGCCGCCCGGCTGCTCCTCGTCGGCGACGTCGACCAGCTCCCGTCGGTCGGACCGGGAAACGTGCTGCGGGACCTGATCGGCTCGGGCGTCGTCCCCGTCGCGCGACTCGAGGAGATCTTCCGGCAGGAACAGGAGAGCCGGATCGTCACCAACGCCCACCAAATCAACCGCGGCGAGATCCCGCGGCTCGGGGGACCGGAGGACGCCGGCGACTTCTTCTTCGTCGAGCGGACCGAGCCGGAGGAGGTGCTCGCGGCGATCGAGAAGCTCGTGACCGAGCGGATCCCCCGGCGGTTCGGCCTCGATCCGCTCGATCAGATCCAGGTCCTCACACCGATGCACAAGGGGGCGATCGGCGCGACGAATCTGAACAAGGCGCTCCAGCGCCTGCTCAATCCCGGCGGGAAGGAGGTGACCGGGGGGAGCCGGGCGCTGCGGGTCGGCGACAAGGTCATGCAGATCCGCAACAACTACGACCTCGAGGTCTTCAACGGCGACATCGGACGGATCCTCTCCGTCGATCCCGAGGAGGGAACCATCCTCGTCCGGATCGACGAGCGCACGGTCGCCTATGCACCGGCCGATCTCGACGAGCTGGTGCCGGCCTACGCGGTCACGGTCCATAAGGCGCAGGGGAGCGAGTACCCGTGCGTGGTCCTTCCGATCCACACGCAGCACTACGTCCTGCTCCAGCGCAACCTGCTCTACACCGCCATCACCCGCGGCAAGCGCCTCGTGATCCTGGTGGGTACGAAGCGGGCACTCGCCATCGCCGTTCGCAACAGCAAGATCGACCGGCGGTACACCCGGCTCGCCGAACGGCTCGCTTCCTTCCCCCCCTCCGGCCGCCTATCCTGAGATCGAGATGCTCCGGATGATCCGAACGCTCGTCCTCCCCGCCCTGATCGGCCTGGGGATCCTCGCCCTGATCGGGCTCGCCGGATCTGCGCTGTTCCTCTATCGGGAGGCGGCCGCGGTCCACCCGATCCTCGGGATCGCGGTAGCGGCCCTGTTCGGCCTCGGGATCGTCCTGCTCCTGATCGTCCCGCTCGTGCGCGTCGCTCGCCTGCCGGGCGCGCTGGTCCGGCCGAAGGAGACGACCGGACCGAAGTGGGAGCGGTACGTCGACCGGTACGCCGCCCGGCTGCTCGGCAACCGCACGCTTCGCGCGGGCGACTACGACCCCGGACAGCTCGAAACGGCCCTCCGGTCGTCCTCCGACCCGGACCGGCGCCGTCTGGCGGCGGAAACCGAGCGGGCCGTCGCGCACCTCGACCGCGCCGCCCGCGATGCGATCATCCGCCACGCGGCGGCCGTCTTCACCGCGACCGCCGTCTCACAGAGCGGACGTCTCGACACGGCGGTCGTCCTCTCCGCGCAGTTCCGCATGATCCGCGAGGTCGCGGAGATCTACTACCAGCGGCCCCGCCCCCGGGAGATGTTGAGCCTGTACGCGAACGTCGGCGCCGCCGGGTTCATCGCCGGCGAGATCCAGGACAGCGAGATCCTCGCCGTCCTCGGCGCGCCGGTCAGCGCGAGCCTGACCGGTCTGATTCCCGTCGGCGGAGCGGACCCTCTCGTGACGCTGCTCGTCAACAGCCTCCTGGACGGGTCCGCCAACGCGCTCCTGACCCTGCGCGTCGGCGCCCTGGCGCGTCGCTCGTGCGGCCTCCGTCTCGAGGAGGACCGCGCGTTGCTGAACCGGTCCGCCTCGCTCGAGGCGGCCGGGCTCCTCGGCGTCGTGGTCGGCCAGGGGGCGACGAAACTGGCGACCATGACGCGAAAGCTGGTCCTGGACCGCGCCGTGAAGGGGACCTCCAAAGCGGCGCGCGAAGTCGCCGGCGCGGGTTCGGACCTCTTCGGTCGCATCAACGATCTCGCCTCCCAGGCCGGTGCGGCGTTCGCCGGGTCGACCGCGCGGGGGCTGCATTTCCTCCAGGAGAGCCTGCGCTTCTGGGAGCGAATCGCCGCGTCGGCGCCTCCCGAAAGTGCTGATGCTTCGAATCAGGAAAAGCCGTAGGCGGAGCCTCCATCGGGCTCGTTCGAATCCCACTGCCGATTTCGACCCCGGTTCGCTACACTGGGCGACGCCGCGGGGGGAGGGATGAATTCGAACCTCGGGAACGGATCGATGGGTGACGCATTTCACGAGAGGCTGATCGAGGCCGAGCGGGAGCTGCTCGCGCGTGCGGATGGGCACGACCTCTTCCGCGGCGCGGCGGCCAATGACCTCGATGAGCCGTTGCTGGAGTCCTGGCTCGCGCAGGAGTACCTTTGGCTGCGCGACTACGAGCACTTCCTCGCCGAGATGGCGGCCCGTGCCCCGCACGGGATCCGGCGTCCGCTTCTGGACGCGCTGCTCGCCCTCCACGGCGACGCCGAGCTCACCGAGGAGTTCGCCGTCGGCAAGGGGATCTCCCAGCACACGCATCGTCCGACGTTCGCGACCCACGCG
>WJJW01000248.1 GCA_014729455.1 Candidatus Eiseniibacteriota bacterium | reverse complement strand
GCGCGGTTCCTCGCGACGCTGGATGCCGGCATCGCCGACGATCTCGCAGCGATCGAAGCGGCCGGCCTGGCCGTCGCCGCGCTCGCCTACCGCGCCGAGGACCTGGGGGGCGCGCCGGACGGATTCGGTTTCCTCGTGCCGCGGGCGCAGGGTGTGCGGATCCTCGGCTGCCTCTGGGACTCGAGCATCTTTCCGGGTCGCGCCCCCGAGGGGAATGTGCTCCTGCGCGCGATGATCGGCGGGGCGCACGACCCGGAGGCGGTCGCCCTCGACGAGCCGGCCTTGCTCGAAATCGTGCGCACGGACCTCCGGACGACGATGGGGATCGAGACCCCGCCGCGGTTCACACGCCTGTACCGGCACCGGCTCGGGATCCCGCAGTACACCCCCGGCCACCTGGACCGCCTGGGGCGCATCGAGGCGCGGCTCCGCGACCTGCCCGGCCTCCGGCTGGTGGGCAACTCCTACCGGGGCGTGGCGGTCAACCAGTGCGTGCGGGACGCGGCCGACGTCGCGACCGCGTGGAGCGAGGAAGGCGCCGGCGATTGACGGCGCGGCCGACGCGGCCGATCGATCTTGCCGGTGTCGATCCGGTCCGCTAACCTTCATTAGGGTTTCTTTACGTGCGCCCTGGCTCAGGGAAGGGAGGATGATGATGACGACGAGCGCCAGCGGACTCAAGCCGCAGGTTCTGCCGTTCGGGCCGCGCCGCGGGATCTACGTTCCGGTCACCGAGGAGCTGGAGGCGGGGCGCCTCGCCGGACCTCCCCCCGACCCGGACCTCCTGCGCGATCTGGATCGCTACGAGCTCCTCTACCGGACCCTCTGCGGAATCCTGTACAACTTCGTCCCGACTTCGGGCCATCCGGGCGGGAGCATCTCCTCCGGCCGGATCGTCACCTCCCTGCTCTTCGGACTGCTCGAATACGACCTCTCCGATCTCGATGATCCCGCCAACGACCTGCTCGTCTACGCGGCAGGGCACAAGGCGATGGGTCTCTATGCGATGTGGGCCCTGCGCAACGAGATCGCCCGGGCGGGGGCGCCCGAGCTGCTGCCGCAGGAGGACCGCAAGCAGCTCCGGCTCGAGGATCTGCTCGGCTTCCGCCGCAACCCGACCAACGACACCCCGCTCTTCCGCGAGCACCACGCGAAGCCGCTCGACGGACATCCGACCCCGATGGTTCCCGGCGTCAAGATCGCCACGGGCGCTTCCGGAGTGGGGATCCCGGCCGGAGTCGGTCTCGCCTTCGGGGCGCTCGACCTCTACGGCGCGCACCGCGCGCCGCACGTCCATCTGCTGGAAGGGGAGGGAGGAATGACGCCGGGTCGTGTCGGCGAAGCGATGGCCACCGCCGCATCGGCCGGGCTGCTGAACCTCTTCCTCCACGTCGACTGGAACCAGGCGAGCATCGACTCGGACCACGTCTGCCGCGACGGGGAGACCGCGGGCGACTACGTTCAGTGGAACCCCGTCGAGCTCTGCTACCTCCACGACTGGAACGTCTATCGGATCGACGACGGGAGCGACTGGCGGCAGCTCCTCGCCGCCGCGGAGCTGGCCCGGAACCATCCGAACCACCAGCCGACGGCGATCGTCTACCGGACGACGAAGGGCTGGCGGTACGGGATCGAAGGACGCGCCTCGCACGGAGCGGGGCACAAGCTCTGCTCCGACGGCTACTACGCCTCCCTCGCCGAGTGCGAGGAGGCGTTCGGGACCTCCTTCCCCCGACACGACGGGGAGCAGACGCCGGAGGCGATCGAGCGGACCTTCTGGAGCAGCCTCCTGCACGTACGGGGAATCGTGGAGAAGAGCGGGCTGGGCAGCCGCCTCGCGCAATCGCTCCTCCGCCGGCGCGAGAACCTGGAGCGCCGCAAGGCGGAGAGCCGGAAGCCGCGGGAGAACCGTCCCGATCTCGGCGTGCTCTACGGTGGCGGGATCCGGGCCGACGCGATCCCCGAGGAGCTGCGCCTCGAGCCCGGGACGCAGACGACGCTGCGGGCCGCCCTCGGAAGCACGCTCGGTTTCCTCAACAAGGCGACCCGCGGCGGGGTGGTCGTGGCATCGGCCGATCTTCTCGGTTCCACCAGCATCGCCAAGGCGAACGAGGCGTTCCCGCCGGGCTTCTACCACTCCGAGACGAACCCGGACAGCCGCACCGTCGCCTGCGGAGGGATCTGCGAAGACTGCATCGGCGCCTTTCTGGCCGGCGTCGCCAGCTTCGGTGGGCACGTCGGGGCCGGCTCCTCCTACGCGGCGTTCATCGCCGCGCTCCAGCACGTCGCCGCCCGCCTGCACGGGATCGGACAGCAGGCGCGCCGCGACGTTTCCGGCGAACCGTTCCGCACCTTCGTGATGGTCTGCGGCCACGCGGGGCTCAAGACGGGCGAGGATGGACCGACCCACGCCGATCCGCAGGCGCTGCAGCTCCTGCAGGAGAACTTCCCGCGCGGGGTCGGCATCACCCTCACGCCCTGGGAGCCCCAGGAGCTCTGGCCGCTCTTGATCGCCGGGCTGAAGGCGCGACCGGCCGTCCTCATGCCGTTCGTGACGCGCCCGAACGAGACCGTGCCGGATCGGGAGGCACTCGGGATCCCATCGGCGACCGAAGCGGCGCAGGGGATCTACGCCTTGAGGGCGGCCGATCCGCAAGACGGGGCGTACGGCGGGACGGTCGTCCTGCAGGAGAGCGGGGTCGCCGCCGCGTTCGTCGAAGAGGTCCTGCCCCGGCTCGACGCGGACGGGATCCGGATGAACGTCTACCTGATCACCAGCGCCGAGCTTTTCGATCTCTTGCCCGAAAAGGAGCAGCACCGGATCTTTCCGCCCGAGAGACGCGCGGAAGCGATCGGGATCACCGGGTTCACGCTGCCGACGCTGTACCGATGGGTCTGCTCCGAGGAGGGACGCCGCCGGAGCCTGCACGCGTTCCGCAGCGGCCGGTATCCGGGCAGCGGCCAGGCCCACAAGGTGCTCGAGGAGGCCGGGCTTCATGGCGAAGCCCAGTACCGCGCCGTGCGGGACTGGGTCGACGCGTTCGGCAAGAGGTCGTAGGGGGGACGCTTCGTGCTGGGGGGGCGACCGATCGGGGGAGACCGCCTCGTCCGGATCCAGAAGATCCTGTGGGCGGTCTTCCTCGGATCGATCTTCTTCTATCTCGCCGCCGCGCTGCTGGTGATCGCGCTCCGCTCCCCCGCCGATTCGCCCGCTTCCTCCCTTCCGACGCTTCGCCTCGCGCTGGTCGCGCTGGCCGTGGCGGAGTGGATCGGATCGTTCTGGCTGCGACGCCTGCTGCTCGTCCGCGCGTTCGCCGAGGAACCGATCCGCTGGGGGGCCGTGCTCGGCGCGTTCGTCTTCGGCTGGGGGTTTCAGGAGTCGATCGCTCTGATCGGCCTCGTGCTGGTCCTTCTCGGCGGAACGCTACTCGAGGCGCTCCTTCTCTGCGCCGGCTCCTTTCTGGGGATCCTGCTGATGCCTCCGGCCCCCGGCTGGCTCCGGGCGCGCCTCTCCGCAGAGGCGTCCAACAGCGGGGAGTCGGCTCCGCCATGACCGAACCGTCCGCGACCGGATCCACCCGTCACCCTCCGGCTCCAACTGGGAGACGATCCATGCTTGGACCACGAACTCGATTCCTGATGCTTCTGTTCCTGCT
>WJJW01000247.1 GCA_014729455.1 Candidatus Eiseniibacteriota bacterium | reverse complement strand
GAGCTACCTCGAACGGCTCCGCTCCCGCTTCGGAAGCGGACCGGTCCTGCTGGTCTACGCGACCGCGCTGATCCGGGACGCGCGTGGTCGGGTGCTGTTCCAGCGGCGGGGCGACTTTCCGATCTGGGGGCTTCCCGGCGGCCTGCTCGAGCCCGGAGAGACGATCCTCGAGACGCTGACCCGCGAGGCGCGCGAGGAGACCGGCTACGAGGTGCGGCCGGTCCGCTTCATCGGCCTCTACAGCTCCCCCGAGTACGCGGTCCATTATCCGAACGGCGACCGGGTGCAGCAGGTGACCGCCTGCTTCGACTGCGAGATCGCCGGCGGCGCCGACCGTCCCGACGGTCGCGAGTCCCTCGCCCAGGAGTTCCTCGATCCGGACGATCCGCCGGAGCTGTTCCCGTGGTACCGGCAGATGCTGCGGGACCGGGACCTCGATGGACCGACCCCGTTCGACCGCGGGGCGGCCGAGGGGGAGAACCCGTACCCGGAGGGGATCGTTCGCCGTCTGCGGGCGGTCCTGGGCCGCGAGCCGATCCTGCTGCCGTGCGCAGCCGCGGTGATCCGCGATTCCGACGGGCGGATCCTGTTCCAGCAGCGTGCCGATTCGGGCCTCTGGGGCCTGCCGTCCGGCGGGATGGAGGTCGGGGAGCGGATCGATCGGACCGTCGTCCGCGAGGTCCGCGAGGAGACCGGGCTGACGGTGCGGGCCGACCGGCTGACCGGTTTCTACGCCGGTCCCGAACAGTTCGCCGTCTACCCGAACGGGGACCGCGCCTGGCTCGTCGTCGCGGTGTTCCTCTGCTCGATCGAGTCGGGCGATCTCGTACCGGATCGCCTCGAGAGCCTCGATCTCCGGTTCTTCCCGCTCGACGCGCTGCCTCTCGACCACGAGCCGTGGGGACCGCGCACCCGGCGGCGGATCCGCGACGCCCTGGAGGGAGCGACCGAGGCGATCGTAGGGTCTTGACGGGACGACAAGATCCGCTTACGATCTCCTCAAGTATGGACGCAAAATAACTTATAGTGTCCATGAGGTGAGGAGACGGGGGAGCGGATCGGGGATGGGTCGGCCCGGGATGGGATGGGATCGCAAGATGGGGAGAACGGCCGGTTCCGCTCTTCCTGTCATTCTCTCGACGCTGCTGCTCCTGCTCGCCCCGTTCCAGCCGGCGGCCGGGCAGGATCCGGACCTGCCTCCCGGCGCCGAGGACTGCGCGCTCTGTCACGAGGTCGGGCGGGCAGGGCCGCGGGAAGAGGGGGTCCCCCCGCGATTCGACGCGGCGGCGCTTCTCGCCTCCCCGCACGCCGACCTCGACTGCACCGACTGCCATTACGATCTCTCCGACGGGGACTTTCCCCACGCGGAGACGCTCGAGCCGGTGCCGTGCGGCAACTGCCACGACGAGATCCTGGAGATCTACGAGGAGAGTCTCCACGGCCTCGCCGCGGCGCGGGACGATCCGCTCGCGCCCGCCTGCAAGACCTGCCACGGAAGCCACGCGATCCTTCGTGAGACGAACCCGCTCTCCCGGACCAACGTGATGAACATCCCCGCGCTCTGCGGGGAGTGCCACCGCGAAGGGGCCGAGGTCGAGCGGACGCGAGGGATCCCGCAGGACAGCATCCTGACGAACTACAGCCAGAGCATCCACGGAGAGGGGCTGTTCGAGAAGGGGCTCGTGGTGACCGCCGTCTGCACGAGCTGCCACACGTCGCACCACGTGCTCCCGCACACCGATCCCCGCTCGTCGATCGCGGCGGGGCAGATCGCCGAGACCTGCACGCAGTGCCACGCCCGGATCGAGGAGGTCCACCGCAAGGTGATCCGCGGCGAGTTGTGGGAGAAGCAGCCGCACGCGATCCCCGCCTGCGTCGATTGCCACTCCCCCCACAAGATCCGGAAGGTCTACTACACGCAGGGGATGGCGGACCGGGACTGCATGTCCTGCCACATCCGCGACGACCTCGTCTCCGCGGTCGGAATCCCCAGCGAGCGGCTGCAGGTCGATCCGGCCGTGCTCGAGGGATCTCGCCATGCCCGGGTGGCGTGCGTGCAGTGCCATACCGGCGTCACCCCGTCGCACGACCGGCCCTGCGCGACGGTCGACCAGACGGTCGACTGCTCGATCTGCCACGCGGAGGAGGTCGAGATCTACCAGGCGAGCACGCACGGGAGACTCGCCGCCGAGGAGAGCCCCGACGCGCCGCGGTGCGCGGACTGCCACGGGACGCACGGAACGCTCGGCAAGAACGACTCCTCCTCCCCGATCTTCCCGCGCAACGTCCCCGACCTCTGCGCGAAGTGCCACCGCGCCGGGGAGCGGGCCGCGGTCCGCTACCAGGGGAAGCAGACGCAGGTGGTCGAGTCGTACACCGAATCGATCCACGGCAAGGGGCTGTTGGAGAGCGGCCTCACGGTGACCGCGACCTGCGCGAACTGTCACACGGCACACGGGGAGTTGCCGGCGGCGGACCCCGCTTCCTCGGTCAATCCCGAGAACGTCGCCGAGACCTGCGCCCAGTGCCACCGCGGGATCTACGAGCAGTTCGCCGAGAGCGTGCACGCGGAGGCGGTCACCGAGACCGACAAGAAGCTGCCGACCTGCAGCGACTGCCACACCGCGCACAGCATCGAGCGGGTCGACGTCGCCGACTTCCGGCTCCACATCATGGACCAGTGCGGCGATTGCCACGAGGAGATCGCGGAGAGCTACTTCGAGACCTACCACGGCAAGGTCTCGAAGCTCGGCTACCTCAAGACGGCGAAATGCTACGACTGCCACGGCGCGCACAACATCCTGCCGACATGGAACCCGCAGTCGTTGCTGAGCCGCGAGAACATCGTCGAGACCTGCGCGCAGTGCCACCCGGGATCCAATCGGCGCTTCGCGGGATACCTTACGCACGCGACGCACCACGATCCGGAGAAGTATCCGTTTCTCTTCTACACGTTCTGGTTCATGACGGGGCTGTTGATCTTCACGCTGACGGGAGCGGGGTTGCACACGATCGCCTGGATCCCGCGCTCGATCCAGTTCCGCCGGCAGCTCCGGGCGGTCCACGCCGCGGAGTCGAGGCAGTACGTGCGTCGCTTCAAGCCGTTCTACTCGAAGCTCCACCTGATGGTGATCATCAGCTTCTTCGCCCTGGCGATCACCGGGATGGCGCTGAAGTTCTCCTACACCGGCTGGGCGCGGGTCGTCGCGCGCCTGCTCGGCGGCTTCGAGACCGCCGGAGGGATCCACCGGATCGCGGCGGTGATCACCTTCACCTATTTCGCCTTGCACATCTGGGACCTGCTCGTCCGCAAACGGAAGGAAGCGGGCGGGCTGGGCAAGCTCCTCCTCGGCGCGAACCGGATGCTTCCGAACCGGACCGACTTCAAGGAGTTCGCCGGCTCGCTGAAGTGGTTCGTCGGGCTCGGCCCGCGTCCCGAGTACGGACGCTGGACGTATTGGGAGAAGTTCGACTACTTCGCCGTCTTCTGGGGGATCGCGGTGATCGGCTCGACCGGGCTCGTGCTCTGGTTCCCGGAGTTCTTCACCCGGTTCATCCCCGGGCAGGCGCTGAACGTCGCGACGATCATCCACAGCGACGAGGCGCTGCTCGCCGTCGGATTCATCTTCACGATCCACTTCTTCAACACGCACTTCCGCCCGGAGAAATTCCCGATGGATCCGGTGATCTTCACCGGCCGGATCCCGCTCGAGGAGTTCAAGCTCGACCGGCCGCGCGAGTACCGCGAGCTCGTCGCCCGCGGCCGGCTCGAGGAGCACCTCGTTCCGCCGCCGACGGAGAAGGAGCTGCGCTTCTGGCGGATCTTCGGGTTGAGCGCGCTGGGGATCGGACTGATCCTGATCGCGCTGATCGTCTACGCGATGATCTTCGCGTACCGGTAGTCGGCGCGGAACGCCGACCCGAGGGAGGCCGCCCGATGGACATGTGGAAGTACTACGACGTCACGCACCGCGAGCACACGATCATGAACCCGACCGGCGAGGAGAAGCTGCGGGAGCTGATCGCGCTCCTCCGCCTCGACGCGAACGACTCCGCCATCGACATCGGTTGCGGGAAGGGGGAGTTCCTCCTCCATCTCGCGCGCGCCTACGGGGTGAAGGGGATCGGGATCGAACGGTCCCCCTACACGTTCGCCGAGGCGAAGGAGCGGGTGGCGAGGCTGGCCCCCGATGCGGACATCGCGGTGTTGGAGATGGACGGGGCAGACTACCGGCCCGAGGCGCCGCACACCTTCGCGCTGGCCGCTTGCCTGGGGGCGAGCTGGATCTTCGGTGGACACGGCGGCACGCTGGACGCGCTGATCCGCCTGACCGCGCCGGGCGGCTGGATCATCGCCGGGGAGCCGTACTGGCTGCAAGAGCCGACGCAGGAGTACCTCGAGGACTCGGGAGAACGCAAAGAGGACTTCGGCACCCACGCTTCGAACGTCGAGGCCGGCGAGCGTCGCGGACTGGTGCTGACCTACACGTTCGTGAGCAACAAGGACGAGTGGGATCGCTACCAGGGCCTGCAGTGGGTCGCCGCCGACCGCTACGCCCGCGCCCACCCGGACGATCCGGACCTGCCGGCGCTGCTCGATCGCCTCGCGAAGGAGAAGCGCGCCTACCTGAAGTGGGGCCGGGACACGCTCGGCTGGGCGATCTACGTGTTTCGGCGGGTTCGGTGAGCGGACCGCGCTGAACAGGGGCGTGCCTTCTAGAAGGGGAACCGTCCCGCGACCACATCCTCCCACGGGACGATCTCGATCCGCGGATTGAGCTTCCTCCGCTCCTTGCCCGTGCAGACGACGTATCCGCGTTTCAGACCGAGATCTTCCATGCAGCTCTGAAGGCCACGAAGATCACGGGCGTCGACCACCGCTCCGAACTTGATCTCCACCGGGATCAGTCGCCTTCCCGTCGAGATCAACAGGTCCACCTCCGCTCCCGCCTGAGTTCTCCAGAAATGGAACTCGGGCCGCGTCAGTCGCCGGCCGGCCTGTCCGATCAACTCCTCCACGACGAGCCCCTCGAACGAATGGCCGCGCTTCGGCCAGGTCTCCAGTTCCCGCTTGCCGCGAAGCCCGGCCAGGAAGTGCAAGAGTCCCGTGTCCCGCACGTAGAGCTTGGGGCGCTTGGTCAGCCGCTTCCGAACGTTCGCGTGGAACGGCTGCAGCCTGCGGATCATGAATCCACCCTCGAGGACATCCAGATCCCGCGTCACCGTGTGCGACGAGACGGCGAGAGACCGGGCCAGATCCGAGATGCTGAGCAGATTCCCGTGGACGTGGGTCAGCATGGTCCAGAGCTGTCGGAGCCGCCTGGCCGGAAGGGACAACCCGAGAGCGGGGAGGTCCCGCTCGAGGAAGGTCGACACATACGCGCTGAGCCAATCGGCTCGCGCGCGGGCGCCGCGGAGCGACAACACCGGCGGGCAGCCACCCCAGAACCAACGATCCGAGGACCGACTCCGTCCCGCGAGCTCCGAGGCGTGAAACGGGGTCAGCTCGAGGACCGAGACACGTCCGGCAAGCGTCTCGGAAACCGATCGCATCAGATCCGGGCTGGCGGATCCCAGCAGGACAAAGCGCCCTTTGGACTTCACACGATCGATGACATAGCGAAGCAGAGGGAAGACCTCGGGAATCCGCTGGGCCTCGTCGAGCACGACCTGCCGGGGATTGGCCTCGAAGAATCCTTCCGGGTCGGTTGCCAGGACGGCCGCGTCCGCGGGCCGCTCCAGATCCAGATGTGTCCAGCCCGGAAGCACGTGGCGAACCAGAGTGCTCTTCCCGCATTGCCGGGGGCCGACGACCAAGACTGCCGGGAACCCCTTGAGGAGCTGTTTCAGCCGGTGGGCGTCCGCCCTGGGCACGTACCATATACCTTGTAATTTTGAACATGGACTTCAACATTGCAAGGTATTGCCGAGCCCGGACCGCTTCTTCGATGAGATGGCCGCGGCGAGGGCCGGCTCTTCTGGAAGCTGATCTACCAGGACGACACCCTCGACGAAGCGCTCGCGGACGCGGAGCGCCGCGGTCACGATCTCGAGGCGTTCTACGAGGAGCTCTACGAGATGGAAGTGCGCCCGTCAGGGGCAGTTCGCATCCACGACCCAGCAGGGATTCCCCTCCGGATCGGAGAATCCCCCGTACCAGAACTCGTCCTTCTTGTCGAAAGACGGACCGAAGGTGACCACGCCGCCGTTCCTCTCGAGGTGGACGAAAAACTCCTTCACGTCATCCACCTGGAACTGGAGGATCACCGTGTTCTTGCTCCGATCCTCCGGCGCGACGCCCATCTCCTTCGCCACGCCGATCCCGAGCTTGATGCCGGTGGCCGTCTCGAGGTTGCAGTAGTGGAACTCCTCCTCGAACCGCTTCACGACCCGGAATCCGAGCACGTCCCGGTACCAGGCGACCAGCGCCTGGAAGTCGTTCGCGAGGATCACCGTCTCTCTCGGGTGGATCTCGATCATCCGACCTCCTGAGCGGCCACGGATTCCTGGCAGGGCTCGGAAAACGGCCTCGCCGCCTAGTCCAGCAAAACGACCTTCCGGGATGCCGACCGGGCGAGGCCGTCGGCGACGATGAAGTACGTCCCGGATGGCATCCGTTCCCCATCGAGCCCGGTCCCGTCCCAGGAGACGACGCGCGTCCCCGCTTCGAGCCTCCCCTCGACCAGGACCGCGACGCGCCGACCCGATACATCGTGGACAGTGATCCGCACCGGTCCCGCGCTCCGGAGACCCAGACGGACCGACGCGTCCCGTGCGAACGGGTTCGGCCTGATCGGATCCAGGGAGATTCGCGGTCCCCGCGACAGGACCGCCTCCGGCGCATCAACCGTATGCGCCCCAACCACCAGGGAAGGATCACCGTACAGGTTGAAGTTATACAGGTTCATGTACTCATAGACACGGTCCCAGCCGTAATAAGTCGTGGCGTGGAACTTCCCATTGTATAAGGCATCACCCACGCGATCTCCTTCGGCGACGAGGCAACGGTTGAAGTCGAAGCAGATCTGCTCGGTGCCTCCCGGATCGTTCTTCCAGTCGGCCGAGATCGCCGCGGGCCGCACGGAGCTGACGATTCCGGCCGACGGTCCCCAGCCGGGGAGGGTGAGAAGGTCGATTCCGAGGTTGCCGTACGGATTCTCCTCCGGATAGCCGACGTTGCACGAGATCGCGAAGACGATCGAGGGGTGCGTGTCGTGGAGATTCGCCGCGCCGGTCCCGATGAAACGATGACTCTGCAGCTCTCCGATCCCAGACTCGGGAACGCCGTCGCCGTCGTCCCACGCCCAGACGGTCCGGTACGCGCCGTCGCACCACCCGTGTCCCGACCAGTTCACGACTCCATAGGCGCCGAGACCCCAATAGACCGTGAAGCTCGGCTCGGTCAGCGCCGGCCAGTCGAACGACGACTTCACGATCCCCGCCTGCTCGCTGAAGCGGGTGACGCTCCAGTCCGACAGCAGACCCGTCTCGATCGAATCCAAACAGGTCGCCCCGTCGATGAAGGGGTAGTCGCCGTGATTCTGGTTTTCGAAGAAGAGGATCGCGCCGCCTTGGAGCGCGTTCCGTTTCCAGTCGCCCGGGTCTTGCTCGAACGAGACCATCTTGTCCAGCGTGTAGGTGATCCGATCGGGATCGTCGACGGGGATTCGCCCGACCGAGACCTCTGCGAGGAAGTCGGGCTCGTCTTCTCCGTATTCGCCCGGGTATCCGTCCCCGTCGGCATCCCAGGAGACGGCGTCGGGATCGGACAGATCGGCATAGTAGGAGTCGGTCGGCGTTCCCGGGGCCACGAGCCCCGGGTTCCAGGGGTCGTACACGTGGTTGTCGGGATCGGGATAGCAGACCCGCATCGGAACCGCCTCGTGGCCTCCGACGAACAGCACGTACTCGATCCCCCACTCCGCGTGGACGCTCCGGAGAAAGGCCCGGATCTTCGCGGCCAGGTCGGGACCAGGTTGACCGGCGATCTCGGAATCGGTCGTGAGGACCGTCCGGACGCGGAACCCCAACTCGGTCTTCCAGGGAATGAACCCGGAGGCCTCGACCGCATCGACGGCCCCGGTCGTCGTGACGATGACGAAGTCGCTGGTCTCGTCCCGGTTCGCGTATCGCCCGCGCGCGTTCTCGACGGACTCCTCGTAGTGCGGAGCGATCTGCGCGAAGTTTGCGAACAGACGCGATGCTTCGTCCATCACCGGGGGATCGACCCGCCGCGACTCCGCACCGACCCGTGAGTTCCGGACCGCCCCCTGTCGCTCGAAGCGAACCGCCAGCTCGATGCGAGGATGATGGGCGACCCGCCCGGATCGCGGATGGATCGTGATCGGACAGACGGTGATGGCCGCGTACGGAATCGCATGGAATCGTCCTCTCCCGGTGATCCAGGCGAGCTTCTCCGGGTACGCCCCGTCGCTCCCGTAGACGTCCCGTCTTGTTTGCCGCCACTCCTCGCGCAGACGCTCCGCGGCCGGCCCCGAGCCCGATCGATCCGCGGCGAGAACGATGGGGGAAACGGGCGCGATCTCCCCGACCTCCGATACCGCCGTCGTCTCGACATCCAGCACTTCGACCGACGTGGCCCGGACACCCGGTGGCAAGCCGAGCAGCACCCGCATCGCCGGCAGCCGAGGACCTCCGGGACCGTTGAGATGACCCAGCCCCGCCACCTCGAGGAGGGTCCCCGCATCGGTTTCGACGATCTGAACGTCCCCCGTCTCGATGCGGACGATGACTTGATCCTCCTCCAGGACGAACTCCGAGGAGGAAGAGGCGAGGGCGATCCCGGGGAATGCGGCGAGAAGGGCGAGGAACGAGGAGCAGAGAGGCGCCTTGCGGATCATGAGGTCCTCCGTGGAAACCCGGTCCGCCTGGCAGCCGCGGGCTTCCGGGGTGGTTCGACGCGCAGCCATTCTAGCATCTTCGCGCGTCGCCGTCCCGAGATCCGGAGGGGTCGATCAGATCCCGACCGCCAGCCCCTCCCCCCGCGGATCGGTGCAGGCGATCCAGCCGCCCGTCTCCAGCCGCTCCAGAGCCTGCACGAACCCGCTCGCCTGCCACGGCCCGAGGCGGATCCCGGCGTGCCCCATCCGCCGCAGGCGCCGGCGCACGTCGGCGGGACCGCGCCCCTCGATCGCCAGCCGGTCGGCGT
>WJJW01000246.1 GCA_014729455.1 Candidatus Eiseniibacteriota bacterium | reverse complement strand
CCCGCAGTTCGTCGAGGGGTTCAGCCTGAACGAGCCGACGATCCCGCTGCCGACCCAGACGCTCGATCTCCGCGCCGAGTCGCTTTCCGGCGGGATCTATCTTCCCGCAACGTCCGAGGTCGAGCTCGGCCGGAGCGGCGCCGGCGCGGGCGTCGCCAACCCGGGATGGCTGCGTCACCGCAACCCCCCTCCGGCGGCCGATACGCTCTGGGTCTCGGTCGATCTCACGACGGTGGCCAATCCGATCCTCTACTGCGAAGGAGAGCTGCGGATCCAGGGCGAGCTGGACGGAGAGCTGACCGCGGCCAGCAATCGGGACATCGTGATCACCGATGACGTCGTCTACGCGGGAAGCAACGCGGCCGGCGCGCCGCTGCCCGGCTGCGACGACCTGCTCGGCCTCGTGGCCGGCAAGAACATCGTCTTCGACTACAACCCGCCGGTCACCAACAACCTCAAGGTCAACGCGATCCTGATGGCCCTCGACACGTCGATCACCGCCGAGGACTACAACAACTGGGTCGTCCGCGGGACCTTGACGATCCACGGCGGGATGATCCAGAAGTACCGGGGACCGGTCGGGCTCGTGGGCTGGGGCATGATCGTCTCCGGGTACCAGAAGGACTATCACTACGACTCGAGGGTCACCGGACGGACCCCGCCGGCGTTTCCGCTGACGGGGGTCTACGAGAAGGTGGCCTGGTCGGAGAGCTGGGATGAGCGGTACCCCTTCTAGCGGTCGGTCGGGCATCACGTTCATCGAGCTCCTCGTGGCGGTCCTGGTCGCGATGATCGTCCTTCTCGCGGCCGGTTCCGTCTACCTGAGCACCGAACGGAGCTTCCGGACCGGGGCACGAAAGGTCGTGGCCCAGCAGGAAGCGTCTCTGCTTTCGAAGGTGATCAACCGGCAGATCCGTTCGGGATCGAGCTTCCAGATCTACCGGCTTCCCGATCGGTCGACCCCGGCCGATTCCGGCAATGGCCTCGCGGTCTTCGACGAGGGCGGCGGACTCATCGGCCGGATCGAATGGTCGTCCGACCTCCAGACGTTCGTGGACAGCACCGGGAACCGCGTGACCGCGATGAAGCTCCGCGACGTGCAGTTCCGCCGGAATCCCGCCGAAGCCCGGACGGTCCGGTACCGCTACCAGACCGACGACGAGAACGGCAACCTGGTCCCGATCGAGGCCGCCGCGACGCTGCGCAACTAGACCCTTCCTCCCACCGGCCGCGTCCGTCACAATCTCTGATACGAAACGGAAGGCATCATGAGATCGCCTCATGGACGGGAACATTGCGACGGACGCCGGGAGGATCACGCGGACATGAAGAGTCAGCAGCTCGGATTCCGGGACGCCGCTGCGATTCTGCGCGAGTACGGCATCGACGTGCTGGGCGAGATCGTCACCGAACCGGATGCGGCCGTCGCGGCGGCGGAGCGTTTCGGCTACCCGGTCGTCCTCAAGGCGGCGACCCCGGAGATCATCCACAAGACCGACGTCGGCGTGGTGATCCTGAATCTCGACAGCGCCGAGGCAGTCTCCCGCGCCTTCGAGCGGATCGTGGCGAACGCGTCGAAGGCGGGGGCGCGGGACACCCGGACCGTGCTCGTGCAGAAGCAGGCGCGATCGGGCTTCGAGATGCTGGTCGGCGCGAAGCAGGATCCCGTCTTCGGTCCGGTGACGATGGTCGGTCACGGCGGACGCTTCGTCGAGCTCTGGCGCGACACGGCGCCCGGGCTGGGGGTCCTCGAGCGCGCCGACGTCGAGCGGATGCTCTCGAAGACGAAGTCGGACCGGGTGCTGCACGGATTCCGGGGACCGGCGCTCGACCGCGACGCCGTCATCGACCTGGTGATCAAGGTCTCCCGCATGATGGAGGCGCGGCCGGAGGTCAACGAGCTCGACCTGAATCCGGTGATCGTCTACGAGGAGGGCTTCGCGATCGTCGACGCGCGCGTGATCGTGGGCGACGAGGTCGTCCACCCGCGGGCCACGGATCTCTCGTATCAGCGGATGAAGAACCTGGAGGCGGTGTTCGGCCCGCGATCCCTGGCGGTGGTCGGAGCCTCCAAGCCCGGCTCGATCGGCGGGATCGTCCTGAAGAACTCGCGGAGGATCGAGAAGCTGTACCCGGTCAATCCCAACCGTGACTCCCTGCTCGGATTGAAGTGTTACGAAGGGATCGAGAAGCTTCCCGAAACGCCGGACCTCGCCGTCTTCGCCCTCGCCCCGGAGCCGACGGTCGCCACGTTCCGCAGCTTCTGCGAGCGCGGAGGGCGAGCGGCGATCATCATCGGAGACGGCTTCGGTGAGAGCGGCCATCAGGATCTCGAGGACCAGCTCGTCCGGACCGCCGAGGAGTTCGACGCCGTCTACATCGGTCCGAACTGCCTGGGCGTCATCGACAATTACTCGGGTCTCAACACCCTCTTCATCCCGGAGCGGCGCACCGTCAAGCAGGGCAAGCCGAGCGGCCTGGGGGTGATCTCGCAGAGCGGCGGCATCGGTCTGGAGCTGCTCGAGATGCTCGCGGGAGACAATCTCTCGGTCGGCAAGTGGGTCTCGATCGGCAACGCCTCGGGGATCTCCGTCCCCGAAATCATGGCGCACATGGGGGACGATCCGCGGATCAAGGTGATCGCGATCTACCTGGAAGGCCTCCGCAACGGGCTCCAGTTCATGGAAGTCGGCAAGTCGGTCAGCCGGAGAAAGCCGGTGGTCCTGATCAAGGGCGGGATCGGCGGGGGCGCGGCGATGACCATGTCCCACACCGGTTCGCTGGCCGGCAGTTTCGAAGCGTTCCGGGCGGCGTGCGAGCAGGCGGGGATGTTCCTCATCGAGGAGCTGACCGAGGATCCCAAGATCCTGATCAACGTGCTGTCGATTCTCTCGACGCAGCCGCGCGCCAAGGGGGATCGTGTCGCGGTGGTGAGCGTGGGCGGCGGGGCGGCGATCCTCCTGGCGGACCAGATCACCGAGGAGGGGATGCGTCTGGCCGAGTTCCGCGCGGAGACGAAGGACCGCCTGGCGCAGCTCCTGGACAAGAAGATCCGGGCGGCCGACCCGTCGCAGCGCCAGGCGATCACCGACCAGATCACGCGAAACCCCGTGGACTTGTTCGGCGACAGCGACGACGACATGCTGCTCCAGGCGCTGCTGACGCTGAACGACGATCCGGACGTGGATATCCTATTGGTGGCAAGCTACTTCCAGGTTCCCTACCTGTCGGAGTACATCGCCGAGCGGCTGGTGGAGATCCAGGACCAATTCCGCAAACCGTTGATCCTCTCGCCGCGCGGGTTCTCCCGGCACGTCTGGGACACGCGGGGGTACCTCCGGGAGCACGACTTCCCGACCTATACCGTGCCGATGATCAAACCGCTCTCGATCGCGCTGGAAATCTGGAACCGGTACGGGGACATCTCCTGAGGGATCGCTCGGCCCTTCTCAGACGGATTGGCCGAGCGCCTCCCGGATTCCCTGCAACAGCTCCTCCCTCTCCACCGGCTTGGTGTACACCCTCCGCGCCCCGAAGGTCTGCGCCGTGTCCAAGTAAACGCCCGGAGCGATCTTCCCTCCGCCCGACATCGCGATGAT
>WJJW01000245.1 GCA_014729455.1 Candidatus Eiseniibacteriota bacterium | reverse complement strand
GCTGGGCCGGACCGTCAGCTCGCCTCTCTTCCGGGACCCCGAGGGGGGGATGCGCAAGACCGGCTACGCCCCGCTCCAGGTCGGGGAGACGCGCCTCGGCTTCGTCGGCGTAGAGGCGGACGCCCGCTTCCTCGAGGAGATCGGGACGCTCCGCGGTCGGATGATCGCGGTCGGGACGATCGGGTTCCTGGCAGCCGCCCTGCTCGGCTTCGGTCTGGCGCGAGGGCTGACCCGTCCGCTCGCCCGGCTCGTCGAGGCGGCCCGCGCGCTCGGGCGGGGGGATCTCGACCGTCCGATCCCGGTCGGCCGCGCCGACGAGGTCGGGTTCCTGGCCCGGACGCTCGAGGAAGACCGGGGCCGTCTGGCGGAGCGGGACCGGTCCCTGCGGGCGATGGTCGCCGGGATCGCGCACGAGGTGCGCAATCCGCTCGGAGGGATCCAGATCTACGCGGAGCTGCTCGAGGGGGATCCGAAGCTGACCGAGGCGCAGCGCGAGCGGGTCCGCAAGGTCCTCGGCGAGATCCGACGGTTGGGCGAGATCGTCGAGGAGTTCCTCTCCTACGCGCGCCCACAGGCGCCGGAGAAGTCCGCGGTCGATCCGGGAGGACCGGTCCAGGAGACCGTGGAGCTTCTCTCCGGGCTGCTCGAGGAGCGCGGGGTCCGGATCGACCTGCAGCCGCCCGAGTCGGAGATCCGCGTGCGGGTCGACCCGGGCCAGCTCCGGCAGATTCTCCTGAACCTGGTCCGCAACGCGGTGGAGGCGGTGCCGCCGGGCGGAGGGGTCCGGGTCCGCTGGGAGGAGCAGGGGCCGACGGTGGCGGTGGTCGTCGAGGACGACGGCCCGGGGATCCCGCTCGATCGACGGGAGCAGGTATTCGAACCGTTCTTCACGACGAAGCCGGAGGGGGCGGGGCTCGGGCTGTCGATCGTGCGGCACCTCGTCGAACAGAACGGCGGGCGGATCAGCCTGGAGCGGGCCGACGGCGGCGGGAGCCGGTTCACGATCCGGTTCGAAGCGGAGAAAGGGGTGCCGGTTGGCTAGGCGGGTGCTCGTCGTCGAGGACCAGCAGGTCCTGCGGGAGGGGATCGTCGAGGCGCTGCGCGAAGCCGGTCTCGACGCCGCCGGCGCGGCGGGCGTCGAGGAGGCGCTCGCCCTCTTCCGGCGCGAGGAGTGCGACGCGGTGGTCACCGACCTCCGGATGGAGGAACCGGACAGCGGGCTGAAGCTGCTCGAGCGGATCAAGGGGATGCAGCCGCTCACCGAGGTCCTCCTGGTGACCGCCTACGCGACGGTCGAGCACGCCGTGGCCGCGATGAAGGCGGGCGCGGCCGACTTCCTCGTCAAGCCGGTGAACCTCGGGCATCTCGTGGAGAAGGTCCACTCGATCCTCCGGATCCGCGCGGATCGCGAGGCGCTCGAACAGGAGCGCGAGCGCCGGCTCACGCTCCAGCGCGAGATCGACGAGCGGTTCAACGACGGGGAGATCATCGGCCGCAGCCCCGAGATGATCGATCTCTACCAGCGCATCGAGAAGGTCGCGACGACCCCGAGCTCGGTGCTGGTCGTGGGGGAGAGCGGGACCGGAAAGGAGCTGGTGGCGCGGGCGATCCACCGGCACTCCGACCGGAAGGAGGGACCGTTCGTCCGCGTCAACTGCGGGGCGCTCGCCGAGGGCGTGCTCGAGAGCGAGCTGTTCGGCCACGAGCGGGGCGCGTTCACCGGCGCCGTCCGGCAGAGAAGGGGACGATTCGAGCTCGCCGACGGCGGGACCCTCTTCCTGGACGAGATCGGCGAGATCCCGACCGGAACGCAGGTGAAGCTCCTTCGCGTCCTGCAGGAGAAGACGTTCGAGAGGGTCGGCGGCGAACAGACGATCCAGGTCGACGTGCGGGTCGTCGCCGCGACGAACCGTGATCTCGGAGATGCGGTGCGTGAGGGATCGTTCCGGGAGGATCTCTACTACCGCCTCTACGTGATCCCGCTCGAGCTTCCCCCGCTCCGGAGGCGCCGGGATGACATCCCCCTGCTCTGCGACCACTTCCTCGAGCGCCTTTCCCGCGAAATGGGTCGGCCGCGCCCCCTGCTGGAGGAAGGGGCACTGAAATTGCTCATGCAGTATGACTGGCCGGGGAACGTCCGGGAGCTGGAGAACGTGATCGAACGGGCGTTCGTCCTCTGCGAGGGGGGGCGGATCCAGGTCGGAGACCTCCCGTTCCGGAGCCGGCCGGACCCGGGTCCGGGGTGGTTCCCGCCCGGCGTCGTGCCGCTTCGCGAAGCGGTGGAGCTGCTTGAACGAGAACTGATTCGCCGGGCGCTCGACGAGTCGAACGGGGTGAAGCAGGAGGCGGCGCGCCGCCTGGAGTTGAAGCCGAGCGCGTTGTACTACAAACTGGAGAAGTATGGGTTTCCATCTTCCAGAGACGATCGAGGGGAAGAGGGGGAGAGCGAATCCTGAAGGGCTCCGGATCGCCGGATTCCTGACGCTTCTCCTCGGATTCCTGACGGTCCCGCTCGCGGCGGCGCCTCTCGAGGAGGCGCTGCAGGATCTCGACGCGCTCGAGGAGGCGCGCGCGGAGATCTTCGCGAAGGCCGATTCGGTCGGACGGGCGATCGCGGTCCTGCCGGACGGGGCCGACGAGGAGATCGGACGACTGCTCCAGGACGCAGAGCGGCTGGCGGAGCGCGCACGCTCGCTCGACGTCGAGATCTTGCTCGCCCGGCAGCGGTGCCGTAGCCTCGCGATGCGGGAGTTGGAGCGGCTGGAAAGCGCGGCCGATCCGGAGTCGCTCGCCCGCGAGGGGGAGGTTCTCGATCTCCTCGAGGACCGCCTGGCCGATCGCTGGGGCATCGAGCCGGTGTTCGTCGAACCGGACAGCCTGGATGGATATGAGACCCTACTCGACAAGCAGGCCTACCTCGCCGATCTGCGCGATCGGATCGCGCTGCTCTCGCGCGGGCTCACCCGCCGGATCGATTCGGTCCGTCGCGAGGAGGCGCTCCGGCGCGCGAGCGAGCGATTCGCCGACGAGTCCGCCTTCCTCGACGAGGGAGGGCGGATCGGGAGCGACGGAAGGGCCCCGCTCCGCGGAATCCCCGACGAGGATCCTCCGGACGACGGGCACGCCCGCAGCCTTCCCACCGGCGGCGCCGGCAACGATCCCGACGCCGTCCCGGCCGATGCGTTCGGAGCGGAGTGGCCGGATCAAGATCGGCTCGACGCCCTCGAAGCAGCGCGGAGAAAGCTCGAGCGGGATTTGAGCCGTGTTGCCGACGCGCTTCGGGAAACCGAAGATCTTCTGGAGCAGTACGAGAATCCCGGCTCCTGAGCGGCCCCTGTTCCGTCTACTTCTCCTCTCCTTCGTCTGCATCTTTCTCCCGACGCTTCCCGTTTCGCACCGGTCCCTGCGCCACGCAGCGCACGCCGCGACCTTTCGCGCCAACGCGTCGTGGGGATGGGACGACAACGTCCGCGAGACGATGGAGGCCGCGGCGCAACGGGAGGATCGGTTCCTCCGGCTCCTGCTCGAGGGATCGTCCGGGCCGCTCCGGAGCGGACGCTTCGGCGGAAGCCTTCTCGGACGCGCGCTGACCGAGCGCTACGACGACACGGCGACCGAGTCGCGTCATCAGGGCGAGGCCGTCGGTTCCGGTTGGGTCGAGCTCTCGGGCCGCACGGTGCTGCGGATCCACGGCTCCGCGCAGGGACGGACGTACCCGGACAGCACCGAGCGTGGATTCTCCCGCGCCCGGGGGAGCGCCGGGATCCTCGCCCCGTTCGGCGGAGGGAGGGTCGAGATCTCCCTGGGCACCGGCCGCCTCGACTACCGGCGCACCACGGGGCTCGATCGAACCGACCGCTTTCTCAGCCTGCGGTATCGAAGGGAGATCGACGAACGCCTCGACGTGGGGATCCAGGCGACGTTCGACTGGCGCGACCACGGAAGGGCGGCGATCCAGCAGGTGGACTCGACCACGTTCGTGCTCTCCGGGAACCAGGAGGATCGAGGACGCGAAGCCTGGATCGGGGCCCGCTACCTTCGGGGCTGGTTCTACGAGCTCGGTCTCTCCTGGAGATCGGTCCGGTCCAACTCGTTCGGCTACTCGGTCGGTCGCAAGGCGATCGAAGCGGCGGTCACCGGCTGGTTGCCCGGCCGGGTCCTCTTCCAGGCGCGCGCGCGGCTGGAGGCCACCTCCTACCACGACGCGGACCTCGACCGGGTCTTCCTGGTGCGCACCGGCGAGAACACCGAGGCGGCAGAGGACAACAACCGGCTGCTCCTGCGCGTCCGGCGGAGCCTCGGGAAGCGGGTCGCCGCGGAAGCGCGGCTGTCGTGGTTCCGGAACGAATCGCTGCTGGTCGGGGAGTTCTACGAGAAGCGGGTCGGCTCGATCGGGCTCGTCTGGCATCCGGTCGGGGCCTCGGATTTCTGAGAGGGGGGATTCTCCCGCGTCCGATATCCGAGGTCGGGCGTCGGGGTCCGGTCGAAGAGGCAGTGGCGTGACCCCGTAACCTGTTGCGGGCATTATCGATGGGGTTGTCGTGTTCGGCTCGGTCGCTTGGCACGGAACCGGCTACTCCGTACGGGCGATGAACGCCGAACGCCACCGACTCTCCTTGCGGGTCCCCCTCCTCCGGTGGGGGGCCCTCGTCTGCTTGCTCGCGCTCGTCACCGGCGGGTGCAGCCAGGACGATCCGCTCGCCCCCGAGCGGACCTGGGAGGAGTTGCGCTACCACTGGACCGGGACGGGCGAAGACGCGGTCTCGGGCGACATCGTGGTTCGGGCCGACGGCGCGATCGATTTGGTTCTGCGGGGTGAGAGAGCGTCGACTCGGGGCCTCCTGGCGGGCGAGAACCTGGAGACGCTCGCCCGTCTCATCGACGCGCTCCCCCCCGCGGGGTATTCGGGCACGGCGGATTGCGAAGAGTCGTTCTTCCTCTCGGTGGACACCGCCGACGAGCGCCGCGCCTACTCGGGCGGACCGTGCGACCCCTCGTTGCCGGATCCGGTCCGTGCGCTTTCCGGCGAGATGCAGCGTTGGGTCGAAGAGGACTGGGCGCGCCGTCCGGAGACGGTCGCCTTCCGGATCCTGACGGAAGGATCCTCGAGCCGCGTGGCGCGCGCCGGAGTGCGGATCGTCGATGACCGCGACGGTCTCGTCCGGCTGATCGACGCGATCGGCTCGGACGATCCGGTGCTGGTTCCGTCGGTCGACTTCGACCGGGAGATCGTCGTGACGCTGTTCCTCGGAGAGCAGCGGGCCGCGTCGGCTTCGGTGACGGTCGACGGCGCGCACCGGACCGAAGGGGGACAGGTGGTCTTGACCGAACGCCGCGTCGTTCCGGGCGAGGGATGCGCGGCATCGCCGCGGCCGACCCGGCCGTACACCGTGGTTGCCGTCGAGGCGTCGCGGGGCGACGATCTGCTGATCGAGACCGAAACGGTCGTCGCGCCGTGCGAACCGGGCGGGGACGCGCCGTGAGGCCGGTCCCGCGCGGTGCTCCGTTTGCGCGAATGGGTGGCGTTCGGACGCCGCCGGCATCTTGGAGTGGGTGCGTTCCTCCTTCCTCTCGGCGCGCGCGCCGGGACCGAAGCGGGTACACGCCGGTGTTCGCCTTCCCATTCGCATCGTATTCGAACGTGTTCGGAGCTCCCCGCTGGGGGGGCAGGTTCTGGCTGGAAGGCGGGAGAGAAGGACCCGGCCTCGCGGAGGGAAGTTCGCGAGGGCTGACACCGCTTCACTGGAGGGCTTGCACAACCGACTGAGGAGAGGGAGATCCTTCCGGCCGACCCTTAGGGCGCGGGGCTCGAGAGATCGGGACCCGCGTCCTCTTCGTCTCCGTTCCCTCCGGTTCGGGCCGCGGGATCCCGGCGGGAGCGAAGCTCTCGGACGAACCGCGCGATCGCCGTGGCGTGGGTCGCCTCCCAGTAGATCCTGCCGCACGCGGGGCAGATCCGGTATCGCTCCTGCGTGCGCGCGACGAACGGGGGGACGCGCGGGCGGGCCCGGTCCGCCGGGAGCTCCTCCGTCGACCGGTTGCAGAGCGCGCAGCGGCGCAGTGGGTCCGCCCGATCGAGAACCGGCCAGCGCCGGTCGACCTGGAGAAGCTGTGCGGGCAGGTCGTCGGCAACGATGCGGAGCCATCCGGCGCGCGGAGGGGTGCCTCCGAACCGCTCGAGGTCGGCCGAGCGCGTCAGGAGGACCCGTTCCTCCGCGCGGGCCCGCCGGAGCGCCGCGCGGAGGGAGTCTGCCGGCCGCCCGGCCGCGTCCCCGCCGAGAAGCCGGAGCCACCGGGCGAGGCGGCCGAGAGACCCGTCGAGCGAGAACCGGACTTCCATCTCTGCCTCGTCCCCAGGCTACCAGGGAAGTTTGGTCGGGCGGAACTGCTTACGCGATTGACTCATCCGGCATCCTTGCGTACTTTGCCGCGTAGGGACGCGATCCTGAGGAGGAACATGCAGCAGCCCGACTGGTCGACGGAGGTCGACGGCACCCAGTTCCGCGGACATCCGATCGCTCTGGAGGTGTTCGAGGGGCCCCTCGATCTGCTCCTGCACCTGGTCCAGAAGGACCGGATCGAGATCTGGGAGATCTCGATTTCGCGGATCACGAATCAGTATCTCGAATACCTGCGGACCCTCGAGGCGCTGAACGTCGAGATCGCCGGGGAGTTCCTGGTCATGGCCGCGACCCTGATGCGGATCAAGAGCCGGCAGCTCCTGCCCCGCCCCTCGATCGCCGGGCTGGAAGAGGACGCCCCGGTGATGACGCGCGAGGAGCTGATCGATCGTCTCCTCCAGTTCCGGCGGTACAAGGAGGCCGCGGCGCGGCTGCGCAAGCTCGAGGAGGAACGCCGCCGCCGCATCCCCAGGGGGTGGACTCCCGAGCTTCCGAAGGGACACCGCTACCCGCTGCGCGAAGCGAACCTCGTGGATCTGATCCACCACCTCCGCGAGGTCCTCGACCGGGAGACCGAAGAGCCGCCCCGCCACGAGGTGCACGTCGAGGAGATCCGGCTCGAGGACCGGATGAAGCGGATCCTCGAGAAGGTGGAGGGGAGGGAGACCCCGATCGGCTTCCGCGACCTCCTCGAGAGACCTTGGTGGCGGCTGGAGTGGATCGTCACGTTCCTGGCGATCCTCGAGCTGATGCGGGAGGGGCGCGTGGTCGTCCTGCAGGAGGAACCGTTCGGCGACCTCTGGCTGCAGCCCGGTCCCTCCGATCCGGGATCCAACGGGGGGAAACCGGCGCTGGGAGAGGCGGCGCCCGCGCCGCACGAGTCCGCGTCGCATCCTCCGGTCCCCGACGCGGATCGGGTCGAAGAGACGTTGCTCGGAAGAGGGGAGGCCGACGGATCGTGACGCCGGAAACGAAGCGGATCCTGGAGGCGGTCCTGTTCGCCGCCACGGGGCCCCAGACGACCGAACAGATCTCCCTGGCGATCCCCGATCGGCCTCTGGATGAGCTCGAGGAGATCCTCTCCGATCTCCGCGCGGAGTATGAGCGCGAGGAGCGTGGCTGGCGGCTCGAGGAAGTCGCCGGAGGCTGGCTGCTGACCAGCGACCCGGCGCTCTACGCGTACGTGGAGCGGTTCCTCGAGGGACGCCGGCGCTCTCGGCTCTCGCGCGCCGCGATGGAGACGCTTGCCGTGGTCGCCTACCGCCAGCCGATCACGCGCGGGGAGCTGGAGGAGATGCGCGGGGTCGACTGCGGAGCGGTCCTGCACACCCTGCTCGAACGAGAGATGATCACGGTCCGGGGACGGTCCGACGCCCTCGGCCGGCCGCTGATCTACGGAACGACGGGTCGGTTCCTCGAGCACTTCGGGTTGCCGTCGCTCGACGCGCTCCCGAAGCTCGAGGAGTTCGAGTCGCTCTGGGACACCGATGCGGTCCGGACCGAGGTGGAGGAAGAGGCGCAGCGGCGCTTTCCCGAGATCGTCTCGGTCTCCGAGGCGGAGGAGCAGCCGCCGGGCGACGCCTCTCCCGCCGATCGCGAGGACTGACTTGCGGCTCAACCGCTTTCTGGCCCTCGCCGGGCTCGGGGCGCGCCGGAAGTGCGAGGGACTGATCTCCGAAGGGCGGATCGAGATCAACGGGCGGCCCGCGGACACCCCGGCGATCCAGGTCGATCCCGCCTCCGACGTCGTCCGGTTCGACGGCGAGCGCGTGCGGATCCCGCGGAGCTTTGTCTATCTGCTGATGAACAAGCCGTCCGGGGTCGTGGTCTCCGCGAGCGACGAACGGGGACGGACCACCGTCTACGATCTCCTCCCGGATCGCTACCGCGGAAAGGTGCGGGCCGTCGGTCGCCTCGACCGCGCCAGCGAGGGCCTGCTGCTGTTCACCAACGACGGAGAACTCGCCCACGCGCTCCTGCATCCGAGCCGCGGCGTCGAGCGGACCTACCTCGCGTGGGTCGACCCGCCCCCGCGCGCGCGAGCGCTCCGATCCCTGGAGGAAGGGATCTCGATCGGTCGTGGGGAGAGGAGCGGCCCCGCGCGCGTTCGCATGGTCGGCCGCCGCGGCACGACCGGGCGCGTCCGGGTGGTTCTTCGCGAAGGGAAGAACCGGGAGGTGCGCCGGATGTTCCGCGCGGTCGGCTGCCGGGTCCTCGCGCTCCGGCGGGTCGGGTTCGACGGGCTGGTTCTGCAGCGCCTCTCCGCCGGCACCCACCGTCGCCTCAGGCAGGAGGAGATCGCGTCGCTGCGCAAGGCGGCCGGAGGGATCGCGAGGAGCGGGTGATGGGAATCGAAGAGGATCGCAAACGGATCGACGAGATCGACGGGCGGATCCTGGATCTGCTCCGGGGACGCCTCGAGGCGGCCCGGCGGATCGGCAAGGAGAAGCGCGCCGAGGGGATCCCTTTCTACGATCCCGTTCGAGAGCGCGCCATCATCGAACGGATCGTCGGGAAGGCGGGAGACCGGTTCCCGGCCGAAGGGATCCGGGCG
>WJJW01000244.1 GCA_014729455.1 Candidatus Eiseniibacteriota bacterium | reverse complement strand
CGAGGCGGGCACGGATCTCCTCCTGAGCGAGGGGCATGCCGTGACGCTCTATCTCGACACCGACATGAACGACGCCACCGGCCTGTCGGTGGGCGACATCGGGGCCGAGCTGAAGTGGAGCTTCGGCCAGCGGCAGGGGACCTACTACCGGGCGGGGAACGACTGGACGGTGGATCAGTCCGACATCCGCTTTCGCGCCTCCCCCGCGGTGACGTCGGATCGGTTCGAGGTCGCGATCGGCCGCCAGACCTATCCGGGCGGCTACCCGCTCTTCTTCGGGTCGAGCTTCCGGATGATCCTGCGCGACAACACCGGCGGCGGCGATTGGGTGCCGGACGGGGGAGCGAGCCTTCCCTACACGTTCGACGAGGGGCCTCCGCCGGAGCGGACGGCGATTCCGCTGGGCCGGCATCTCGCCGAGGACGTCCGGATCACGACGCTCAACGTGCACTTCGACTCCCCGTGGGAGCCGGGTCAGGCCGATCGATTCGGCCGCCTCTTCGACGCCGTGCAGCCGGAGATCCTGAACTTCCAGGAGATCTACGACCACTCGCACATCGACACGCGGCAGCTCGTCGAGCAGTGGCTCTCCTCGGAACCGGAGGAGAGCTGGTACTCGGCCGGCAACCAGGATTGCCACACGGTCAGCCGGTATCCGCTCGCCGGGATCTGGAGCCTCGACGGCAACCTCGCCGTCCTTCTCGACACGACCGAACCGCTCGACCGGCAGATCCTGATCATCAATTGCCACCTGCCGTGCTGCGACAACGACGCGGGCCGGCAGGCGGAGGTCGATCGGATCCTCTCGTTCCTGCGGGACGCCCAGGCGCCGGGCGGGGCGATCACGCTGCCGGAGGGGACCGCGATCCTCCTGACCGGCGACATGAACTTCGTCGGCGACGCGCAGCAGCTCGTCTCGCTCTTGACCGGGGACGTCGTCGACGAGGCGACGTGGGGAGAGGACTTCCCGCCCGACTGGGACGGCACCGATCTGGTGAACCTGGTCTCGCGGCAGACCGAGCTGGGGATGGCGTACACCTGGCGCAAGGACTACGGCGGCTACTGGCCCTCCCATCTCGACTTCATGATCTACGCCGACTCGGCGATGGAGCCGGCGAGTCACTACGTGCTCTACACGCCGGAGATGTCGCCCGACACCCTGAGCGCGTACGGTCTGCAAGGAAGCGACTCGCAGGCGACCGATCACCTCCTGGTGGTGGCCGACTTCCGCTCCCCGGCGCCGTCCGCAGCGGCCGAGGCTTCCTCGGATCCCGCCGCGCCGTCGCTGCGGATCCGTCCCAACCCGTCCTCCGGCGGAGCGGGGACCGTCCTCGATCTCGCGCGGCCGGCGCTGGTCTCCGCCGCGCTGTTCGACGAGCGCGGACGGCGGGTCGCGCTCCCGCTCGGGGCGACCTGGGTCTCCCGGCCCGCCGGCCGGCACGCGGTGACCTGGGAGGCCGCCGGGCCCGCCGGACGCCCGCTCCCGCACGGCACCTACTTCCTCCGCGTCCGTGTTCGGGACGCGCAAGGGGAGCGCACCGCACGCGCGAAGTGGACCCTGATCCGTTGACCGGATGCCGAGAGGCGCGGCGAAGCGGCGGGATCCGCCATCCCTGGATCCTCGCCCTCTACGCCGCGGCGATGGGGATCCTCGAGGCGGCGGTCGTCGTCTATCTCCGGGCGCTCTACTATCCGGACGGGTTCGGCTTCCCGCTCGGGGAGATCGAGCCGCCGATCCTCCGCGTCGAGATCGTCCGGGAGGCGATGACGCTGGTCATGATCGGCGCCGTCGCGGTGCTCGCCGCCGCGCGTCCGTGGTCGCGGCTGGTCGCGTTCCTGATCGTCTTCGGTCTCTGGGACATCACCTACTACGCCGGCCTGAAGCTCTTCCTCGCCTGGCCGGCGAGCCTGGTCGAGCCGGACATCCTGTTCCTGATCCCGAAGGAGTGGATCGGCCCGGTCCTCGCGCCGATGCTGGTCTCGCTCGCCTGGGTGGTCGGGGGATTCCTGCTGCACGACGCGCGCCCGGAAGAGCTGCGCATGCGGGCGACCGACTGGATCGGCGGGACGCTCGCCTGCGGACTGATCCTCGTGTCGTTTCTCGTGCCGGTCGGCCCGCCCGAGGATCCGGGGTTCCTGTGGAGCGTGTTCCTCGCCGGTCTGCTCCTCGGGTCCGGCATTCTGGCGCGCCTGCGCCGAAACGTCCATCTGGCGAGGAGTTCGGACGGGCCCGGCGGAGCGATCCCCCCGAAGGATCCGCCGCGATCCTCCCGATAACCGGTACGGGCGGCGCGATCCGCCGTCCGGAACCGGAAGAGGAGGGTCACGATGTACCGCAAGAGCCTGTCCGTCCTGGTGTTCGGGGTCTGTGTCGCGGTGGCCGGAAGCGCCGCCGCGGGAGACGTGCAGTTCGGCTTGAAGGGGGGAGTCAACCGAGCGGAGACCACGCTGGAGAACCCACCGTCCGATCAGGACCGGAGCCCGGTCGTCGGCATCGGCGGCGGCGTGGTCCTCTCGTTCGGACTGGGGGGATCGGTCGGGATCGACACCGACCTGCTCTACCTGCAGAAAGGGGTCCACACCGAAGCGCTCCTCGCGCAGCAAGACGACTGGGAGTCGGGGATCGAGACCGACCTGGCTCTCGACTACGTCGTCCTCGCGCCGCTGCTGCGGGTCGGCGGGCGGGGGGAGTCGCTGTCCCCGTACTTCTTCGGCGGGCCGGAGCTCGGCTACCTCGTCACGGCGACGCACACCGAGGCGGTCTGGTACGGCTCCCCCGGATCGGGGAAGCAGGAGAACGAGTTCGACATCTCCGACTACCTCGAGTCGACCGCCTGGGGATGGGCCGTCGGCGCCGGGCTGGAGTTCCCCGGAGAGAGCGTGTCGGCCTTCGTCGAGGGGCGCTGGGCGCAGGGGGCGAGCAACATCTGGACGAAGGAGCACACGCAGGCGTGGGGCGAGGAGAAGCCACGGGGCGTCTATCTCTTCGGAGGCTTGCGCTTCTGATCGGGGGCATGCGAGAAGCGGGCGGGATCGCGTCCCGTCCGCTTCGGTAT
>WJJW01000243.1 GCA_014729455.1 Candidatus Eiseniibacteriota bacterium | reverse complement strand
CGGTCGTCCTGTTCGCCGACGACGGCGATGCGAGCGTCAAGCCGTACCGTCCGCTGTTGAGCGGACGGGACCGCCGGCCGATCGAGCGGGCCGCCACGTTGCTGGCGATCGCCGATGAGATCGAGCGGAGGATTCCGGAGGGGGAGCGCCCGCAGATCGCCTGCACGATGGAGGGAGACCGGCTGGTCCTGCGCGTACCGGTTCCGGTGCCGGGCGGGCTCGGCAAGCTGCAGCGGAGATTCCAGGCGGCGTTCGGCGCCCGTCTGGTGTGGGAAACCGAGGGGAGAGAGGCTTGAGCGAGCGCGCGAAGAATGAGCTGCCCGGCCGTCTGTTCATCGTGGAGGGAATCGACGGCTCGGGGAAGAGCACCCAGCTCGATCTGCTCCACAAGTGGCTCCAGGCGCAAGGGTACCTGGTCGTCTTCAGCGAGTGGAACTCCTCGCCGATCGTCAAGCGGACGACGAAACGGGGCAAGAAGGAGAAGCTGCTGACCCCGATCTCCTTCAGTCTGATCCACGCGGCCGACTTCGCCCATCGGATCCACTCGCACATCCTTCCCGCCCTCGAGGCGGGAGCGATCGTGCTGGCGGACCGATACGTCTACACGGCGTTCGCGCGTGACGCGGTGCGGGGGGTGAGCCGCTCCTGGTTGCGGAGGCTCTACTCCTTCGTCGTGGAGCCGACGGTGGCGTTCTACTTCGACGTGCCGTTGCACGAGGCGGTCCACCGGATCGCGGCGGGACGCCCCACCCTGAAGTTCTACGAGGCGGGGCTCGACCTCGGGTTGAGCGACGATCCGTTCGAGTCGTTCCGGATGTTCCAAGGGAGGATCCGCGGGGAGTACGAGCGGCTCTGCGAGGAGTTCGGGTTGACCCGGATCGACGCGACGCAGAACATCGTTCGCCAGCAGATGCAGGTCCGGGAGATGGTCCAGCCGCACCTGGACGGGGTGATGCGGCTCGATCGGGTGAAGATGCGCGAGGCGCTGGGGCGCGCCGGGTTGAGCGGCCGCTATCTCGATCCCCGGAGAGTGAGCGAGGAGTGATCGAATGACCGATCTACGGTTCTACGGAGACCGGCCGCCGGGGATCGACGGGCAATCCCTCCCGGGCAGGCTCATCGTCCTGGAAGGAACCGACGGCGTGGGGCGCTCGACCCAGGTGGCGCTGCTCAAGGAGTGGCTCGAGCGCAAGGGGTACGCCGTGATCGACACCGGGCTGACCCGCTCCTCGCTCGCCGGCTCCGGGATCCAGCGGGCGAAGCGGGGCCACACCCTCGATCCGATCACGCTGAACCTCTTCTATGCCACGGATATGTGGGATCGCCTGGAACGGCAGATCCTCCCGGCGCTCCGCGCGGGGATGGTGGCGCTCGTCGACCGGTACATCTTCTCGATGATCGCCCGGGCCGGGGTCCGGGGCTTGTCGCCGGAGTGGTTGCAGGGTCTCTACGAGTTCGCGCTGATCCCGGACCGGACGATCTACCTGGACATCGACGTCGAGCATCTTCTGCCGCGGGTGATCCACGACACGGGGTTCGATTACTGGGAGTCGGGCCGGGACTTCCTCGAGACCGGGAGTGTCTACCAGAGCTTCGTGGAGTACCAGAACCGGCTCTTGGCGGAGTTCCGGCGTCTCGCCGACCGGCACGACTTCACGGTGATCGACGCCCGCGGAGACGTGGGCGCGACCTTCGAGGCGGTCTCGCGGGAGGTGGAGCAGGTGATCTCCTCGATGGTCTCCGACGCGATGCCGCCGGAGCCGACGAACCGCTAGCCGGAGATCCCGCGCAGGAGCTTCGGGGCGGCGTGCCAGCGCAGGATCCCGTGGCCCGCCTGGATCGATCGCGGAAACGTCAGCCGCGCGACCCCTCCCTTCTTCACCTCGATCAACAGTCCTCCCGGGTGTCCGGTCGCGAACAGCGAGATCAGCTCGTGCAGCATCGGTTCGTGGCCGACGACCGCGACCGATCCACGCGGCGCCTGCGCGCGGAGGAAATCGAGGACGCCGCCGGGCGTTCCGTCCGGGGTGAGAGGATCGCAGGGGATCGGAGCCGGCCAGCCCGCTTCTTCCTCGAGGAGACGAGCGGTGTCCCAGGCCCGGACGTAAGGGCTGCTCCAGGTCCGGTCGATCGCGCCGATCAGCGCGCGGCACCCGCGCGCCGTCTTCCGGAACTTCTCGACCCCCTTCTCGGTCAGCGGTCGCTTGGCGTCGTCGGGCCACCGGACCGCGTCGCGATCGAACGCGATCGCGTGACGCACGATGTACAGGTCCATCGATTCCTCCCCCTCCACTTCGTCGGTTCGTCGGTCACCGGTCCTTGCCTGGGCCCCGGGTCAGGATCCGGAGGTGCTCCTCGTTCGCCTCGATCATCGCCTGGTTCAGGCGCTTCCAGATCCGCTTGCGGTCGCGCAGGTCGGACCAGACCTTCGGGAACCGTGCGCGCAGATCGGCGGCGCGCCGGGCGTGGTGCTCCACGATCCGGCCGAGAACGAAGAGCGTCTGCGGCGGAAGCTTGCGTCCCTTGCGTGCGACCAGGCGTTGCAGCTCCTCCATCGCGACCGTCGAATCTTGATGGAGGCCGAGGTGATCCTGGATCTTGACCAGACGGCGGACCAGCTTCTTCGCGGGAGGGCCGTACAGCTCCAGGAAGAACTCGAGCGCGTACCGGAGTCGCTTGCAGCGGATCCGGAGAGCGTGGTACTCGGCGGGCGGGGTTCCCGGCTCCAGCCGATCCCCCCTCCGGCGGATCTTCTTCCACCGGGTACGGACCAGGCGGGAAGCGACCGCGACCGCCGGCGCCGTGGCGGCG
>WJJW01000242.1 GCA_014729455.1 Candidatus Eiseniibacteriota bacterium | reverse complement strand
TCCGGGTCCTGGGAATGATCGAATCGGGATCGAGGAACCGGATCGGCTCCCGGTCCCGCGCGCGCGCGGCGCGACGGGCGATCCGCGCCTCCATCAGCGCGAGACGTTCGACGTTGAACCGCGCCAGCTCCACCAGCGCGGCCTTCGCGTCGTCTGTGAAAACGTCCGGGTACTCTGCATCGACCCCGGGCCGGAATTCCAGAACGGGTTTGTCGGGTGCGCCGCTCGAGTCGCGGCCTACACGTGTGGTCATGGGGCTCCCTCGCTTTGTTCCGTCTTCGGTGACACCTCGCGCCCCATGGATGCTTGTACGGCCGCCAAGGCCACAGAGCGTAGCTCGATGGATGACGAATACTGGGCGATCGAATCGGTCGTCAAGCGCTCGACGCCCGGACCGCCGGGGCCGGATCTATTTCCGCCTCAGCTCTCGCAGACCGGCCCGGACCGTCTCGACGATCAGATCGACCTCCGCGCTTCGGATCGCGAAGTGTGGAGTGAACCGGACTCCGTTCTTCCCGCCGTGGATCATCCCGATCCCGTTCCGGCGGAGGAACTGCTCCATTCCCCCCTCCCCGACCACCGTGTACTGATTCGGGTCCAGATCCACGCAGACGATGAGCCCGGTGCCCGTAACCTTGCGGATCGCGCCGGAGAACTCATCCGCCAGCGCCTCGAGCTTCGTCCGCAGCTCGATCCCCCGATCTCGGATGTTCTTGCGGAGGCTGTCGGTCAAGCTGTCGAGAACCGCGCATCCGACCTCGAGAGCGCGCGGGTTGGTCGTCATCGTGTTGCCGTAGACGCCCGGGACGTAGATCTCCGCGGTCCGCTCGTTCAGGGCGAGAACCGAGAGCGGATACTGCCCCGCGTTCAGCGCCTTGGAGTAGGTCTCGCAATCGGGCGGATCGCACCCTTCGAAGCCCGGATAGTCGACGATGCTGAGGCACCCCTGCGCACGGAGCGCCGCCTGGATCGAATCGACGATCAGCAGGGTCTCCCGTTCGCGGGTCAGCTCGCGCGCGCGATCGTAGAACTCCCGCTCGATCGCGACCCCGGGTTCGCCCTCGCCCATGACCGGCTCCATGTACATCGCCTCGAAGAAGACGTTTTCCCGATCGGCGGTCGCGAACGCCTCCTCCAGCGCCTTCCGGTCGTTCGGGGGAACGACGACGAGGGTGTCGTGATCCCGGAAGGAGGCCAGGTGCTCCTCGTAGGTCGGGATCGTCGAGTGGGAGACCATCGCCGCTCGGTAGGTGCGTCCGTGGAAGCCCTCCTCCAGCGCAAGCTGCTTGATCTTCTTTCCCGCGTGGCGGCCACCGGACGCGGTCAGCTTGCCCGCGTTGAGGTCGCTGATCCGCGAGGCGACGCTGATCGACTCCGATCCGCTGTTCATGCAGATGAACTGTGAGAAGGGACAGGATCCGCGCGTATGCCCGATCTCTTTCTTGAGACGGTCGGCGAGCCGTTTCTGGCTGAAGTGCGGGCTCATGACGTTCGCCATCACCCACGTGTGGCCGAGCGCGACCACCAGCTCGGGAGGAGCGTGACCGAGCCCGAGCATTCCGTAGCCTCCCGAGTCGTGCAGCACCGCACCGTGGGTCGTGACGATCCACGGTCCCGACGCGCCGATCGCGACGTACGGATTGAGGGCCTCGTCCGGATAGAAGTTGACGTAGCCCGTCTGCAGCTCGGCGCAGAGCTCCGCTTCGTCCCGGCGAAGCAGTTCTCCGAACTCCTCGCGGAGAGCGCGGTGCGCGTCAATCGCCTTGCGAATCGCCTCCCGGAGCCTCTCGTCCGTGTCGTAGAAGCGAAGAAGCGTCTCCGCCGAAAGTCCGGGGGTCTGTCGTTCTCCGCCGTACTCCTGGAGTTCCTTCAGCATCGCAATCGGATCAGTTGACATCGGGTCCTGGCTCCTTCCTGTTCGGTACTTGTTCGAACCTTCACTGAAGGTATCACATCGCGCGTGAAAGCGTGGATCTGCTACACTTCTCCAGCGCGCCTCGTACCCATGCCCAACCGTCCGCGGGTTTCGCGGGCGTACAGGGGGAAGAGCCGATGAAACCTCGTCTGATCGCCTCCTTCGTTGCATTCGTCATCGTCGGTTTGGCCTCCGCCGAAGCCGGCACGGTCGTTTCCGGAACGGTCACCGGGATCTGGGATGCTGCGGGAAGCCCCTACTGGGTCGAGGGAGACCTGAACGTCCCCGACGGGGGGACGCTCACGATCGAAACCGGCGTCGCGATCCGATTCCGAGGAGGCTACGAGCTGCTCGTCGAAGGGACGTTGCTCGCCGTCGGCACGGTCGTCGACTCGATCCTGTTCACCCGCGACGAGCCGATCCCGTCGCACGAATGGCACGGGATCAGCCTGGTCGGCGCCGAGGCCTCGACGGAGATCGGATACGCGCGGATCGAGCACGTCCGTGCACCGGATCCGTATCCGGAGGTTCGGGGTGGTGCGATCTGGATCGACTCCTGCTCGCCCCACGTCCATCACTGTCTCCTCCAGAACAACAGGTCGACCAACGCCAATCGCAACGGAATGGGAGGCGGGGTGGCATGCCTCTCCTCCTCGGCGATCATCGAGCAATGCATCATCCGGAACAACTACGCGGACTCGGGCGGTGGGATCTGCACGCTCGAGTACGGGACGGTCGTGATCCGCAACAACCTGATCGAGGGGAACACCGCGCCGAGCAGCGGAGGAGGAATCTACGCGGGAGTGCGTTCGTCACCGGTCATCGAGAACAACGTCGTGCGGAACAACACGGCATATGGTTGGGGAGGAGGCGGGATCACCTTGTGGAACTGGTACGCCGCCTTCGGAGAGAGCAAGACGGTGCGAAGCAACCGGATCATCGGCAACACGACGACTGCGGCAGGTGGCGGATTCTACATCCGCTACGACTTCTCGGTCCTCGAGAACAACACCGTCGCCGACAACCACGCCACCGGCGGAGGGGGCGGGATCTACGTCCTGAACCAGGGCCCGGGCGACTACCCTCCCGACGTGAAGAACTTCATCGTCTGGGGCAACACCGGCCCCGATCCGTCGATCAAGCTGGAGGCGTCGACGGGATCGGCGGTCTCCGTGACCTATTCCGACGTGGAAGGAGGTTGGAGCGGCACCGGCAACATCGACAAGGATCCGGTGTTCGCCGACGAGCAGAAGCACCTCTCCCCGGAGAGCCCCTGCGTCGACGCCGGCAACCCCGCGGGTGCATTCGAGGACGAGTGCTTCCCCCCTTCGGAAGGGGGAGTCCGAAACGACATGGGAACCTACGGGGGGCCGATCGCGTGCGGATGGCTCGAGGACGCGACGGCCATCGAGGATGCGGAGCGAGGCTGGCCGTGGTGCGGGATCCGGGTCGAGACGCGGCCGAACCCTCTCCGGTCCGGGACGACGCTTCAGCTCGAGCTGCCGGAGCCCGCCGTGATTACGGCGCGGGTCTATGATTCCACCGGACGCCTGGTCCGGACGATCGCATCGGAGCGCCGGCTCGGCACCGGTGCGCACCGGCTCTCGTGGGAGGCGATGGACGACCACGGTCGCGCGGTGGCGGCAGGGGTCTACTTCATCCGCTGCGCGGCCGGCGGCGGTGCGGTCGTCCGGAGAGTGTCGGTGATCCGTTGAGGAACGAAGGAGCGCGAGCGCTCGTCCCGGTCGTTCCAGATCGTTCGATTCCGGAGCGCAGCAGCCCATCTGGTGCGTGCTGCCTCCGGCGGCGACGATGAAAGAAACGCGAGCAACAGCATCGCCCGCAGCCTGCCGTTTCGCATCATGGTGGTCTTTCCACCTCGGAGTCTGGTCGTTTCGATCCGGGGACGGCTTCCAACGCTGGGATCACGGGACCCTCGCGGTCCCCGGCGAAGGGACCGCGAGGAAACCCGGAAGGGGACGCGGCGCGTCGGGGATCAGCGGATGAGCGGGGCCTTGGCCGCCGTCACCCCCTGAACGGTCTGCAGACGGAGGAAGTAGATCCCGCTTTCGAGCGCGGGTCGGCCGGCCGATCGGGGAACCCATTCGATCTCGGTTTGCCCCGGGTCGAGGGTTCCGGCCCACAACGTCCGGACCCTCCGGCCGGCGGGATCGAGAAGATCCAGGCGGACCGGTCCTTCCGCCATCGCCGGGGTCAGATCGAGACGGATGCTGGCGCGTCCGACGACCGGCGTGGGAGCGATCGAAAGCGCGGGCCGGATCCGGAGCCCGGATCCCGCTTCGGCAACCGCAGTCGGATCCGCAGCGAGAAGCCAGTCGAGCACTCGCTGAATCAAGAGGGCGGGACCGTCCGCCCCGGGGGCGTCGGCGTCGATAGCGTGGAACGCGGCGGGCATGAAGACCGCACGTCCTTCGTCACCGACCTCGTTCCGGATCATCGCGATCGCCCCTTCCGGCGAAACGAGGCACTCCTCCGCGCCGTCCGCCGGCACGAGCCCGTCCCCCTGGTTGTAGAACGGAATGTTGAAGTCGAGCTCAATGTGCAATCCGTCCCCGATCGGATCGCCGCCGACACCGTCGAGCGCGGTGTACCCCTCCTCGAGGGACCAGGCGGCGGCGCCGAGAGACTCGTTGGTGAAGGGATCCTCGCCCTCCACGCCGTTCAGGTGGTTCTGACTGGTGAAGAACAGCTTTCCTCCGGCCTCCACGTAGTGGCGCAGCGTCGCGCGATCGAACCGATCGAGAATCACGCTGGCGAGATCGAAGCCCGTCTGCCAGATCACCGCGTCGTAGCCGGAGAGCACGTCGAGGTCGGGGCTCGACTGGTAGTGGTCATGGAAGACATCCCAGGAATCGAAGAGCGTCTCATTCGCCGTGAGCGCATCGACGATCGCGATCTCGTCGTCGTTCGACGCGTCGTCGTCGACCAGGAGCAAGGACGCTCCGCCGTTGAAGAGACGGAACTCGTGCGACATCGACCGGCCCGTATCGAGCGAGCGGACCTCGAACCGGCCGGCACGGAGGTCGCGCTCGGCGTCGGTCGCCACGTGGACCTCGTAATTGCAGGTCTCCCCCGCCTCGATCTCGAGCTGAGTCGGTCCGACGAAAGGTCCCGATCCGCAGAGGAAGAACTCCGTCGGCCAGTCGCCGGGGAACTCGGCCAGGTCGACCTCGAAGAGGCCGGGCTCCCCGCCCTGGTTGATGATCTGTCCGGTGTAGATCGCCTCGTCCGATCCCTCGAGGAGGGAGACGATCTCCGTTTCGGGCTGCAGATCGAAGTCGGCGAACGGGAGAAGCGCTCCCTGATGGATCTGCTTCGAGTCGGTGGTCTCCTGAAGGTAGGCGACCGCGTGGATGTTCCGGACATTCCAGGAGGGATCGACCGGAACCGTGGTCTCGACCAGAACCTCGTCACCCACGTTTTCCAGGGTCACGGTCTCATCGTGGATCTTTCGGACCACTTCTTGCCAGTGTCTGCCATCCCAGACGACGTCGTCCTCGTAGAAGAGGATCGTCGCCCTGTGGGGCGCGAGGTCCGCTGGGTCGACGAGCCGGAAGATCGCAGAAGCACTGATCTCGGTTTCGAGCGGGAGGAACTCCCCCTCGATCTCGACCGGGGTGATCCCGCCGGTCTCATCGAGGCGATCCTGGATCAACGCGCGGTAGGCGGCCGATGTCTGATCGCAATCCGAGGCGCCGGTGACCTGATCCTTGCCGTCGATCCGGACGGTCGGCGCACCGGAGATACCGTACCAGTTCGCCCGGGCCACGGTCTCGCTCGTGGCGAACTCATGGGCGATGTGGTACTCGAAATGAAGGAATCGATCCGAACCGAACTCCTCCTCGACCACCCGGAGCCCGCACCGGGCCCAGTTGCAGTAGCCTCAGAGGACGTGGCCGAAGTCCTCGCCGATGAGGACCTTCTCGACCCCCGCATGGAGCGGCGAGGCGGTGAACAGCAATGCGAGCGCGAGCAACGCGACGGTGGTGGTCTTGCCGGGCATCGTGCCTCCGGAGGTTCAGTGGCGGCCGGTTATCGGTTCGGGCCCTCGACGCACCGGTCGAAGCGCCGTTCTTGATGATACCGCATCCTCACGAGCGCCCGGATCACCATGGGTCGCGGGGACTCGAGCGGCACGATCCTGGTGGACGGAGGCCCTATCGGAAGGTCCCAACCGGGGACTGGCCAAAACCGGTTTTCGCTGTTTTCTTCTTGGGGATACGTATGATCGTTTGGTATTCTACGTTCTCGCGCATTTGATGGGGAGGCAGGCCGCGATGGAGTTCCGGGTCGCCGAACGACCGCCCGAGTCCGAGTCCGACGCAGAGGCGAAGGCGAGGCCGCCGGTCGTCGAGCCGGTCGCGCATGATCCCGCCTGCGTCC
>WJJW01000241.1 GCA_014729455.1 Candidatus Eiseniibacteriota bacterium | reverse complement strand
GCTTCCAGCGCCAGTCGGTCGGCTGGCGATGGAAGGGGCAGGTGGGGTTGGGGCAATGCGGCGGATTGAACGGACGAGAACGCTTGGGCATGGCCAGCAGGCCATGCACGAGTCAGGCCAGCTGCAATCTTCGAAACACAACCTTCAGATCTCCCGGAGGCGCAGGCCGGCGGGAATGAAGGGGTCCCAGGAGCTTCGGCGCTGATCCCGGGGAATCGTCAGGCAGGGAGACCAGGTTGGCTCTTGCGGCGGGCGGATCAACCGGACACCCGATTCTTCGGGCGTCCGGTTCGATTTTCGCCGGTTGCATCGCGCGCAGGAAACGACGCAGTTGGTCCAGGTGGTCTTTCCCCCGCGGGAGCGGGGGATGACGTGATCCACCGTCAATGCGTTTTCGGCCGGATGCGCCCCGCAGTACTGGCAGGTGTAGCGGTCCCGCCGATAGACGTTTCGGCGGGAGAAGCTGACCCGTCTCCTTGGGATCGCATCGTACCGGGACAGCAGGAGGATCTCCGGGACCCGCAGGCGGAAGCGGACCGTCCGGACGCACGGCTCGGCCTCCAGGGCCGTCATACGCGACCAGGAGTCGAAATCGTGCACCGTCCCTTGCACCGGATCCACGGCGTGAGCCGCCGCCCGGACCATCAGGCAAAGCGCCATCCGGACCGAGGTGGTCCCGATGGCGATCCAGGAACGGTTCAGGATGAGGGCTCTCTGTTCCAGGACCATCTTCGTTGCGTTCCCCGACCCCGCATTCTACCAAACCGAGCCGTGGGAATGAACAGTGCGGATCGTCTATCCTCTCGACCACGGAGGACCGGGGAGATGGAGATCACGCTTCAGGCAACGCTCCAGGGAAACGCCCGGAGCTGGCAGCTCGAGGAGGGCCGCCACCGGATCGGCCGCGCGACCAGCAACGAGATCGTCTTGACCGATCCGGACCGGTCGATCTCGCGGGTACACGCCGAGATCGTCATCGAGGGGAACCGGATCCAGATCACCGACCTCGGGAGCCGCAACGGGACCTGGGTCAATGATCGTCCGGCGCAACCGTCCACCTCCGTCGGACCCGGCGACCGGATCCGGTTGGGGAACATCGAGCTGGCCGTCCACGACCCCGCCGCGTCGGTCCCCAGCGGCATCTCCTCGCGGGAGATGCTCGCCGACGCGGAGCAAGTCCCCGGAACCGTCCGACTCCCCTGGGAGCAGGTCCGCAGCGAGCTCCAGACCGGTTCCCGGCTAGACCGCAGCCTCTTCGTGGTCGTCAGCGATGCCGGTCAGCTCTTGGTCCGCCCGCAGTCCCTGGAGGAGACCTTCGAATCGGTCCTGGACCTGGTCGAGCGGGTGATCACGACCCGGAGGATCTTCCTGCTCCTGCTCGATGAAACGGAGCAGGAGGCGCACCCGATCGTCCGCGCGGCGCGCCCCGCCGAGGCGCGGACCGGCGAGAAGCTGATGCTCTCCCGCACTCTGATGGAGACGGTCCTGAAGAACCAGGAATCGCTTCTCGTTACCGACGCCCAGGCCGACCCCCGCTTCGGCGACCAGGCCAGCATCGTGGCGATGGACATCCGTTCCGCCCTCGTCGCGCCGCTGTTCGACAACAACGACATCATCGGCCTGATCTACGCCGACACCAGCGATCCGACCGTCCGCTACGATCTCGACCATCTCCGGATCTTCACGATGCTGGCCAACATGATCGCGGTGAAGATCACCAACACCCGTCTCCTCGAGGACCAGCGCGCGAAGGAGAGGATGGAGCAGGAGATGGCGACGGCGGCCAAGATCCAGCGCGGACTGCTTCCCGCCCAACTGCCGCAGGAACAGGGCTACGAGATCCTCGCCTACCAGACCCCCTGCTTCGAAACGGGCGGAGATCTGTACGACGCCGAGAAGGGGACCGATGGCTCGATTTTCCTGACCGTCGGGGACGTCAGCGGCAAGGGGATCGGAGCGGCGCTTCTGATGTCCCACGTCATCGCCTCGATGCGCGTCCTCTACCACGAGGGGCTCGGACCCGCGGTGCTGATCGACCGCCTCCACCGCCAGATTCTGCGCGCCTCGGAACCGGCCCATTACGCCACGCTCTTCTTCGGCCGCCTCGACCCGCGCGCGCACACGCTCGCCTACGTCAACGCCGGCCACAACCCGCCGTTCCTCCTCGGGCCGGACGGCCGGCTGACCACCCTCGACGCGACCGGACAGCCGGTCGGACTTCTGGAAGGCGCCGAGTTCGAGGTCGCCTCGACCCCCCTCCTCCCCGGCTCGCTTCTCTGCGTCTTCTCCGACGGCATCACCGAGGCCTGCGGCCCAGAGGGGTTCTACGGAGAGGAGCGACTCGAGGAGTGCCTCCGCTCCCACCTCGGCCGTCCGCTCGAAGAGGTCGCCCACGCGATCTTCGACAGTCTCCGCGAGTTCCAGGGATCGACCCCCCCGTCCGACGACATCACGCTCTTTCTCGTTCGCCGGAAGCCTGCGCAACCGGGAGCTTGACAGGGTTTCCGAGATCGCGGAGCGTAGGGCGACCTCGATCGGCGCCCCGCGGCGAAGCCCGCCCGGGGGGCGATCAGCCATCCAACCGGAGCAGGGAGGGACCCGATGCGCACGAAGCTCGCATGGTTCACGATCGTGTGTGTGCTTCTCGCGGCCGGGGCCGGCACCGCCGGCGCCGACCGCCTGCCGTTCTGGCTCTACGGCAATCTCGGATACGGGAAGTGGCTCGAAGACGGCGCCCCCGACGGGGGGATCGGACTCGGCGCGGGGATCATCTACCCGCTCGAGGATCTGCCGATCGCCGTCGGAGGAGAGCTCGGATACGTGATGCTCGGATCGTACGATTACGACTTCTCGGGCGGGTTCGGAGGCTCCGTCGACGCGGAAGCCAGCCTGTCCGCCATCCCGATCCTGGGTCAGGCGTACTACATGATCCCCGGGGGCGACGCGCTCGACCTGTACGGGACCCTCGGTCTCGGGTTCTACAACATGCGCTGGGACTACGACGTCTCCGGAGAGATCGGAGGGATCGGGGGGTCCTTCTCGGACAGCGAGAGCGAGACCGAGTTCGGCATCAATCTCGGGGCCGGAACCCGGTTCGGCAAGGCGGAGCGGCCGCTGAACTTCGGATTCGACTTCCGCTACCATATCATCATGACCGAGAACGAGTCGACGAACGTGCTGACGGCGCTGGGCCGCGTCTACTTCCACTAGAGCCGCCCGCAGCGAAGTCGCGGGGCGCCGCCGGACGGGCGGTGCTCCGCGATCGTCTTGATCCATCCCGCCCCCTGTGCGAAACTCCCGCCTTGTGCGCGAT
>WJJW01000240.1 GCA_014729455.1 Candidatus Eiseniibacteriota bacterium | reverse complement strand
CGTCCTCGAGGAGCCGGCGCGTGGCGATCAGGGGAAGCCCCTCGACGGCGGTGGGATCCTCGCAGTCGAAGTAGTCGAACAGGGCGATCCCCAGCCCTTCGATCTTGTAGGACCCGGCGCAGTCGAGCGGGTTCTCGCGGCGGACATACGTCGCGATCTGACCCGGGGTCAGCCGGCGGAGCCGCAACCGCGCGACGACGGTCTGCTCCCGCTCGGTTCCGTCCGGCATCCGGAGCAGGACCGAGGTGTGCAGCCGGTGCTCCCGGCCCGAGAGCCAGGCGAGCTGCTCGCGCGCCGCCTCCTCGGTCCCCGGCTTCTCGAGGATCCTTCCATCGCACCACGCGACCTGATCGCTTCCCAGCACCGCGGCGTCTCTGAAGTCGGCGGCCACCGTCTGCGCCTTGCCGGCAGCGTTCGCCCGGACGCTGCGGTCGGGATCCTCGAAGCGGACCTCGTTCCAGCGGGGCGCGACCACGTCGAACGACAGGCGGAACCGTTCGAGCAGGGCCTTCCGGTAGCGGGAGGTCGAGGCGAGGATCAGGCGCGCCGGCGGAGTGTTCGGTGGAGTCATCGTCCCGGTAGGATAGCCGATTCCCGGCCGGTTCGGGTACCTCCGGAGGGGAGCGGCCCGTTGCCAGTCGCCCGGCCCGAGTCGTACCATCGGGGACGTCCCTCGAGGTGCGGGGTCGTTGGATCAGGCAGGGAACAGGAGGGGAAGCCGAGCATGAATCTCTCGATGAAGAAGCCGCAGAATCAGCCGCTCATTCCGTACGTCGCCGACGACGCGGAGTGGAAGAGCTACCAGCATGCCCTCGAACGGATCCCGAAGGGGTTCGACGTCCCGATGGTGATCGGTGGGGAGGAGGTGCGGTCTTCGGATCGGATGGAGTCGATCGATCCCTCCACCGGCGAGGTCTTCTGCACCACCCAGAAGGCGACGGCGAAGGACGCGGAGAACGCGATCGCCGCGGCGTTGAAGGCGAAGGAGAGCTGGGCCGCGCTGCCTGTGGAGAGCCGGATCCAGAAGTTCCGGGATCTGGAGCAGATCCTCCACGAGCGGCGGCACGAGATCTGCGCGGTCACCTCGCACGAGTGCGGCTACATCGCGATGGAGTCGTCCGGCGGCTGGGCGGAGATGATGGATTTCATCCGCTTCAATCCCTGGTACTACTTCCAGCTCAACCGGACCGACCTCGGCGACGGGGATCGCGAGACGAACACGCTCAAGCTGCGATCCCTGAAGGGCTTCACCTGCGCGATCACGCCGTTCAACTTCCCGATCGCGATCGGCTACAACCTGCCCACCGTGATGGCGCTCTGCGGCAACACGGTCGTCTGGAAGCCGTCCAGCGACGCCCCGATGACCTCGTGGATGCTGATCAAGGCGATCCAGGACGCCGGCTTCCCGCCGGGCGTCTTCAACATGATCACCGGCCCGGGCTCGCAGACCATGCCGCCCGTCCTCTCGCACCCGGAGATCCTCTGCGTGAACTTCACCGGAGGGTTCGACACCGCGCGGAACATCTCCCACGAGCTGTTCAACCGCGAGACGAAGCGGGCGCACTTCCCGCGGTTCGTCGCGGAGACGGGGGGCAAGGACTTCCTCGTCGCCGACAAGAACGTCGATCCCTGGGACATCGCGGCGAGCATCGTCTCCGGCGCTTTCGGGCGGAGCGGGCAGAAGTGCTCCGCGAACAGCCTCGTCCTGGCCGACAAGCGGATCTGGCCGGACATCAAGGCGGCCCTGGTGGAGCAGATGAAGGCGTTCAAGACCGGCAACCCGCTGCAGCGGGACGTCAACATGGGACCGGTCATCAACCGGCAGGCGTTCGAGACGATCACCGGTTTCATCAAGCGCGGCAAGGAGGATCCGAACGTCTCGCTCGTCCACGGCGGCGACTTCTCCAGCGACAAGGGGCTCTTCATCGAGCCGACGATCTTCGAGGTCGACGCGGACCGGCACGAGCTGTTGAGCGTGGAGATCTTCGGGCCGGTCACGGCGGTGAAGACGTACGACCACGTCGACGAGGCGATCGATCTGATCCGCGAGAACACCTACCGTCTCACCGGGGCGGTCTGCTCCGAGGACGAGGAGTTCCTGGCGAAGTACGTGCCGATCCTCGCCGAGCTGGCCGGCAACTTCTACGTCAACCGCAAGACGACCGCGGCGGTGGTCGACCAGCAGCCGTTCGGCGGCGACGGCGCCAGCGGGACGAACTACAAGGCCGGCGGGGCGTGGTACCTGCTCCAGTTCATCTCGCAGGCGACGATCACGCGCCGGCACTGGCGGACCCACCGGGATCCCGGCATCTGGGGGTGGGCCGACTGAGGCGGACCGCGACCGGCTGACCGGCCGGGCCCGACCCGTATGGCGCGCGTGGCCCTGGTCGGATCGGCGACGATCGACGAGCAGGTCGGCTCCGGCGGCGGGATCCTGCTGCAGGCGGGAGGCGTCGGCATCTACGGAGGATCCGCGTTCCGCCGGGAGGGGGTCGCCGCCACGGCGGTGTGCAACCTCGGCGACGGCGAGGAGGGGGCTCCCCGCGAGATCCTGCGTCGCTCCGGCGTGGCCGTCGCCGCCGGACCGGCGGAGCGGACCACCCGGTTCCGCAACCGGTATCCCTCCCCCGGCGTGCGGGTGCAGGAGCTGCGCGCGATCGCGCCTCCGATCCGCGCCGAACCTCTCGCCCCGCTGCTCGACGCGCCGGATCCGGTCGATCTGGTCCATCTCGGTCCGCTCCACGGCGCGGACCTCGACGCCGGGCTTCTCCGGCTCCTCGAGGATCGAGCGGCCCTCGTCACCCTGGACGCGCAGGGGCTGCTGCGGACGAGCGACCTCGGGCGCGTCCGGGAGCGGCCCTCGCCGCTGCTCGTCGCGGCGCTGCGTCGGGCGCGCATCGTCAAGGTCGATCCCGCCGAGTTCGAGACGATCCGCCGCCATCTGGGGACGGACGAGCCGGCGCTGATCGATCGCTTCGATCTCGACGAGCTGGTCGTCACGCGCGGGGTCGCGGGAGGATCGGTCTTCACGCGCACGGGCGAGGAGATCCCTTACCCGGCCGTGCCGGTCGAACGGACGGTCGACGAAACCGGCGCGGGGGACTGCTTCTTCGCGACCTACCTCTCCGCGCGGATCTTCGGTGGCCGAACGATCGAGGAGTCGTGCCGCCGGGCCGCCGAGCGGGCGGCGCGGCAGGTGGCCGGAGAGGCGCTCCGGCGGGAGGATCTCCGCCTGCCGCTCAGTCCCTCCGGGTGATCCGGATCTGTCCGCCGAGGGTGTCGGCCGTGATCCGGGCGGTCCCCTCTCCGACGACGTAGACCGCTCTCCGCCGGGTCCGTCCGCTCGCCTCGCCTTCCGCGTCGGGCGGCCCATCGATCCGCCCGCCGAGCGTCGAGGCGCGGATCGTCGCCGACGCCTCGGCCGCCACCTCGATCTGCAGGTCGCCCCCGGT